>JAZRQI010000189.1:0-1806 GCA_045649705.1 Acutalibacteraceae bacterium | reverse complement strand
CAGAAAAGGCGGAATTTTTCCGCCTTTTTTTACTAACTAAGGCGGTGTTGAAATGGCAAAACTCAATTCACATCTTGTTGTAAAAGAAGAGGGTAAAGCATTTGATGAAAATGTTCTCGTTTTCGGTGATACACGAATCAGTGTGATTCTTGATGGAGTTATCAGAATCGAAAAGGGTACTTTCACAGATGAAATCACTCAGAGCTTCTGGAAAAGGAATCATGGTAAAGTAAACTTTACATCAGAAAAGCAGGGCAATAAAGTTATCATAAAAACTGACAGGGCAGAAGTGTGTGTTAATCTTTCAAACGGAAAACCTGTGTGGGCAAAATGCGGAAACCTTGTGTCAAAATGCAACAACAAAAAGAATCTTAAAGGTACTGCAAGAACACTGGACCAGGCGAAGGGTGAAGTAAAGCTTCTTGACGGCGTTGTGTCTTACGACGGAACTGCAGTTGTGGATGACAGCAAATCTCTTATTATAAATGAGAATGGTGAGATTCTTCCAAGAAAAGGCAAAGCAAAGGATATATACGTTTTCTGTTACGGACACGATTATATCGGAGCAGTCAAAGCACTTTTCAGCGTTTGCGGTGAAGCACCTCTTATTCCGAAATATGTTCTCGGCAACTGGTGGAGCAGATACCACGCTTACAGTGAGCAGAGCTATATTGACCTGATGTTAGAATTTAAAAAGAGAAATATACCTCTTACAGTTGCTACAATTGATATGGACTGGCACTGGGTTAATATTAAAAAGCAATTCCCTGATTTCAAGGCAGGACTTGGTGATTATTACATTGTTATGGACGGATGGACAGGTTACAGCTGGAACACAGATTTGTTCCCTGATTACAAAAGATTTCTCAGTACACTTCATTCAATGGGACTTAAAACCACAGTCAATCTTCACCCTGCAAATGGTGTGAGAAGCTTTGAAGATATGTATGACGAAATGGCAAAAGAGATGGGGGTGAATCCTGAAGATAAAAAGAGGATTGATTTTGATATCACTGACCCTAAGTTTGTCAACGCATATTTCAAGGTTCTCCACAATCCTTATGAAGAAAACGGTGTGGATTTCTGGTGGATAGACTGGCAGCAGGGAAGAAAATCAAAAACACCGGGACTTGACCCCTTGTGGGCACTTAATCACTTCCATTATCTTGATAAACAGCGTGACGGTGAAAGACCGATGATTCTTTCGAGATATGCAGGTATCGGCTCTCACAGATATCCTCTCGGTTTCTCAGGTGACAGCCATATGAGTTGGTCGGCACTTGATTTCCAGCCATATTTCACTTCAACTGCATCTAACTGCGGATATACCTGGTGGAGTCACGATATCGGAGGTCATTGCCGAGGTGAACACGATTTTGAAATGTACACACGTTGGGTACAGCTTGGAGTGTTCTCACCCATAATCAGACTTCACTCAACCAACAACGATTTAAGCGGTAAAGAACCCTGGAATTACTGTAAACAGGCAGAGAACATTGTGTCTGACTTTATGAGGCTCAGACATTCTCTTATACCTTATATTTATTCGATGAACCGCCGAACAAATAAAGAGGGCAGGGCATTGTGCGAACCGCTTTATTATATCGAGCCTGAAAGACAAGAGGCATACTCCTGTAAAAACGGATTTATGTTCGGTTCAGAGCTTCTCGTCTGTCCTGTGACAACGAAAAGGGATAAATCCACAGGCACAGCCGTAACGGAAGCATATCTTCCTGATGGCAGATGGACAAATATTTTCAACGGTAAAATTTATCAGGGCGGAAAAGTTGTGAGAGTTTCAAGTGA
>JAZRQI010000188.1:0-15981 GCA_045649705.1 Acutalibacteraceae bacterium | reverse complement strand
TGATGCTGTGGGTGTTTCCTGCTCAGAAACAAGAAGAAAATATGCTCTTGAACTGATTGAAAAATACCGTCCTACTGTATTAAAGGGTAACTATTCGGAAATCAGAGCATTATTTAACTCTGATTATAAATCAAAAGGTGTTGACTCCGATTCGAGGTTGACTGTTGAAGAAGTCAGTAAAACCGTAGTTGCTCTCGCAAAAAGATTTGATATAACAGTTATCGCGAGCGGTGAAACTGATATTGTAACTAACGGTACTCAACTTTTTTATGTAAAAAACGGCACACCTCAGCTTTCTTGTGTTACAGGCACGGGATGTATGCTGGGAGCAATATGTGCTTGTTTTCTACCGTTTGATAATGCAGTTTCATCATCGGTGAAGGCGTGTGCCACTCTGGGCATCTGTGGTGAATTATCTGAAACTGAAAAAGGTAACGGCAGCTTCTCTGTTAATCTGATTGACAATCTATCAACCATAAACGATGAAACTTTAAATAACTTTATAAAATCGGAGGAAATAATCATTGAGAAATCTTGATACTACTTTATATTTTATTACTGACAGCACTGGTTTTACAGAAGAGGAATTCCTTCGCTGTGTTGAAGAAGCACTCAAAGGCGGTGCAACAATTATTCAACTTCGCGAAAAAGAAAAGACAACCCGTGAATATGTGGAACTTGCCGAAAAGGTACACAGTATAACGAAGAGATACAATGTTCCGCTTATTATTGATGACCGTATTGACGTTGCTCTTGCCGTTGATGCAGAGGGAGTTCATGTTGGGCTGAGTGATATGCCCGTTGCTACTGCAAGAAAACTTATGGGCGAAAATAAAATTGTCGGTGCAACAGCAAAAAACGTGCCTTGGGCAAAAGAAGCCTATGAACAAGGTGCCGATTATCTGGGAGTAGGTGCGATTTATCCTACAACCACCAAAGTCAAAACAGTTCTTACATCTACTGATACCCTGCGGGATATTTGTAATGCTGTTCCGATTCCTGCTAATGCAATTGGTGGACTTAATAAAGATAATATTGATATTCTTAAAGGAATCCCGATTGCCGGTATTTGTGTGGTTTCTGCCATTATGAAAGCTGATGACCCAAAATCAGCAACGGAGAAACTGAAAGAAAGAGCAAAAGAACTTTCCCTTATATAAGTAATGAGCGGTAAATCGGGGGCACCACCTTATACCGCTATACAAAACGATGCTGAAATGAAAGGAGATTTTCACAATGAAAACAAAAACAGCATTGACTATTGCAGGAAGTGACTGCAGTGGAGGCGCCGGTATTCAGGCAGACATAAAAACAATGACCATGAACGGCGTTTATGCAATGAGCGTAATTACAGCACTTACTGCACAGAACACAACCGGTGTCCGTGCAATTCAGGAAACTACACCTGAATTTTTAAAGCAACAGATTGATGCGGTCTTTGAAGATATTTTCCCCGATGCAGTTAAGATCGGAATGGTATCTTCAAGTGAGTTTATCTGCGTAATTGCGGACAGACTGAAATATCACAAGGCAAAAAATATTGTTGTAGACCCTGTGATGGTGGCAACAAGCGGTTCAAAACTTATGAAAAACGAAGCGTTGAAAACGCTTGTTGATTATCTTTTTCCGATTGCAACACTTGTTACACCTAATATACCTGAAGCACAAGTTTTTTCGGGAGTGAAAATTGCAAACAAAGAAGATATGGAGAAAGCTGCAAAAATAATCAGCGATACATATAACTGTTCTGTTCTGCTTAAGGGCGGACACAGTATAAGTGATGCTGATGATTTGCTGTATGCGGATGGTACAAAGCAGTGGTTTAAAGGTAAACGAATTGATAATCCCAACACTCACGGAACCGGGTGTACTCTTTCAAGTGCCATCGCAGCTAACCTTGCTAAGGGATTTAAACTTAATGAATCTGTTCAGAGAGCGAAGAATTATATTTCCGAAGCACTTGCTGTACAGCTCGATTTAGGTAAGGGATCAGGACCTATGCAACATAATTTCGGGTTAAACACCCGTTATGCCGAAAAAATATCTGACTGAAATTAACCAATAAAATGAGAAAATGTACTGCATAGACGAAATGAAGGGTAACACCGAAGATACAGGGTGTGTCATCATAATTGGTCCTATATTTTTATTGATACGAAAAGTATCGTATTTGTTACGGTATTTAACTTTACTTTTCCTTTGTTTTCTGCTACTGTTGAAGTGCTTGAGAACACGGAAAGGAAATGAAACTAATGGAAAGAAAAGCAGGAAAACAAGTACTGTCAGGTATAATATTTATTATTACCTTTGTTATATGGACAATACTTATACAGACAATTGATGTACAGCCCGTAGGGATAAACGGAACAGACATAGGTTTTGCAGCATTGAATACCCGTTTTTTCACACTGACAGGTGTAAATATGACACTGTACAGCATAACGGATTGGTTAGGGATTATTCCGTTGCTTGTGTGTATGTTATTCGGCATAGTTGGTCTGACACAGATGATTAAAAGAAAGAGCTTGTTTAAGGTTGATTTTGATATTATCATTTTAGGGATATATTATGTTATAGTAATATTGTGCTATCTGATTTTTGAAACGATTCCGATAAATTACAGACCTGTTCTTATAAACGGGATTGCAGAAGCTTCTTATCCGTCATCAACTACATTGCTTGTGATGGGAGTTATGCCTACACTGGTTTTTCAGGTTAATTGTAGGTTTAAAGAAAACAAGGTTAAAAAGATTATAAATGTTATAACCGTTTTGTTTTCAGCATTTATGGTAACAGGAAGGCTTATTTCAGGTGTTCATTGGTTTACAGATATTATCGGTTCGATACTGTTGAGCACAGGTTTATTTTTGATTTACAAAGCTGTTGTTCTGCTGATTGATAAAGGAAAGACTTGAGGAGTTATAGTATGGAATTCAATGAAAAACTTCAGGAATTGAGAAAAAGCAGAGGTCTTACTCAGGAAGAGCTGGCTGAAGTATTATTTGTATCAAGGGCGGCTGTTTCTAAGTGGGAATCAGGAAGAGGGTATCCGTCAATTGATTCATTAAAGGATATATCAAAGTTTTTTTCTGTATCTGTTGATGATTTGTTATCAGGGGACAAGCTGTTGTCTATTGCAGAAAAAGAAAGCAAATCCGGTATAAGAAATTTATGCGATTTATTATTTGGTTTTATAGATTTGTTTTCGTTTATATTTGTTTTTTTACCTCTTTTTCCAAATACAATTGACGGTTATGTTTATTCTGTCAGTCTACTTGATTATACACCGATATCACAATTGAAGCTGACTGCATATTGGATTATATTTGCTTTGCTTTTAGTAATCGGAATTACAAAATTAATGATGAGAAAAGTAAAAACAGAAAAAGCAAAGAAGGTTCTTATGGGAATTTCTTTGGCATTGAATATGCTTGCTGTATTGTCCTTTGCTCTGGCAAGGGAAGCCTATGTCGTAGTTGTAATATTCATGATGCTGATAATAAAGGGTATAATACTTTTAAAATATATTAAAGGCAAATAATTTATTGACATTTATGTGTTGGTGATATATAATACTTGTGTTAAAATATTTATAGGAGTGTATAAAATTATGCCATTAGTAAACGCAAAAGAAATGCTTACAAAAGCAAAGGCTGGTCACTATGCAGTTGGTCAGTTCAATATCAATAACCTTGAATGGACAAAGTCAATTCTTCTTACTGCACAGGAAATGAATTCTCCCGTTATCCTTGGTGTATCTGAAGGTGCGGGTAAATATATGTGTGGTTACAAGACAGTTGTAGGCATGGTTGAAGGTATGCTTGAAGGTCTTAATATCACAGTTCCTGTTGCTCTTCACCTTGACCACGGTTCATATGACGGTGCAAAGGCTTGTATCGAAGCTGGTTTCAGCTCAATTATGTTCGACGGTTCTCACTATCCTATCGATGAAAACATCGCAAAGACAAAGGAATTAGTTGCAATCTGTGAAGAAAAAGGCCTTTCAATTGAAGCAGAAGTCGGCTCAATCGGTGGTGAAGAAGACGGTGTTGTCGGTGCAGGCGAATGTGCAGATCCTGATGAATGTAAGATGATTGCTGACCTTGGCGTTACAATGCTTGCAGCAGGTATCGGTAACATCCACGGTAAATATCCTGAAAACTGGGCAGGTCTTTCATTTGAAACTCTTGCAGCAGTTCAGGAAAAGACAGGCGCAATGCCTCTCGTTCTTCACGGCGGTACAGGTATCCCTGCTGAAATGATTCAGAAAGCTATCTCTCTCGGCGTTTCTAAGATCAATGTTAACACAGAATGTCAGCTTGCATTCCAGGAAGCAACAAGAAAGTATATCGAAGACGGCAAGGACCTTGAAGGCAAGGGCTTTGACCCCAGAAAACTTCTTGCTCCAGGCGCAGAAGCAATCAAGGCTTGTGTAAGAGAAAAGATCGAACTCTTCGGTTCAGCTAACAAAGCATAATAGACATTTTAATTTTTGTTATACAAACACAAAACCATCCGAATTTCGGATGGTTTTGCTTTTACGGTGAAAAGTCAGGTTTGTTTTTATATCTGATGTGTGATATAATTATCGTGATGAATATTAAAATCAGGGGTGATTTATGTGATTGATGTTTCCGCTTTTATGGATAAGTTTTTGCAAGTACTTGATGAAACTTTCGGAAAACGGGTATGGTTTGTAGGTTTACAGGGGAGTTACGGTCGCGGTGAAGCACGTGACACAAGTGACATCGACATTGTTGTAATTCTTGATAAATTGTCTGCACGTGATATTCAAGCCTATAATTTGATGTTGGATAATTTGCCGCACAGAGAACTTATCTGCGGTTTTCTTTCAGGAAAAGATGAGATTCTGAATTGGGAAGCCTCAGACCTTTTTCAGTTTTATTATGACACGAAGCCTGTTAAAGGACAGCTTGATGAATTGTTGCCTTTGATTGAAAACGATGCAGTTGACAGAGCGATAAAAACAGGGGTGTGCAACATTTTTCATGGTTGTGTACACAATATGCTTTATGAAAAAAGCGAAGAAATTCTGAGAGAGTTATATAAATCTGCCTCTTTTGTAGTTCAGGCTATCTGTTTTAAACAGACAGGGAAATATATCAGTAAACAAAGTGAGCTGATGAATTTTACTTTACCTGATGAGCAAATTATCGTTGGAACTTTTATGAAGTTGAAAAATGGTGGAACGGTAGAATTTAACCAAATGTCTGAAATGTTATTTGAGTGGTCCGGAAAATGGATTAAAGAAACTGAATAATTACAATAGAATGAACAAGACAAATATTCAAATAACCGGTTATTTATTTTAATCTCTTTTCCTGTTATACTGATATCAGAAAACAGAAAGAGGTGTTTGCAGATGAATATTGATAAAATCGGTAAACAGATTGCATTGTTGAGAAGGGAAAAGGGTCTGACTCAAAAAGAATTAGGAGAAAGAGTCAGTGTATCTTTTCAGGCGGTAAGCAAATGGGAAAGAGGAGAAACTCTACCTGATATAACAGTTTTACCTGATCTGGCAAAAGTGCTGGAAACAAGTATTGATAATATTTTGCTTGGCGGAGAAAAACAGGTTGAATTCAAAGGTAGAATCAGCGTTTCCAATATGAGAGCAGGGCTTGACTGCCTTAAAAATATGGGCGAATATTTAGGTAAAGACAATATAATTTACCGTTCTGCAATCAAGGGTATAAACGAAGAGATGAACACTGATATTGAAGAAACTTTTTTTAATGACTACATTTATGAGGCTTTTCTTACAGAGGCAATAATTCAGAATCTTATGCAGGGAATGTATGTTGATATCAGCGACATAAAGAACAATTTTAAGCATGAACATTTTAAAAATATTGCACTTGATTATTGCAAGAGATTTGATATAAAGTGATAAAAAAGCACAATCCGAACCATATATCCATTTGGACACAGTTCGGATTGTGTTTTTTTTGATGTATTAAGGTGTAGTGATTTCACAGTGCTTGCCGATATTGAACAGCATTTGCGGGAAAGGTAGTTTTGTTCCGCATACTGTGATGTTGTCAAGTTCTACCTGCACAGTATTTGTATCGCTTGAAGTGCCTGCTATTTTTGAGGGTAGGTAAGAAGTATATGATATGTTTCTGAAAACAATGTTTTTGATTTCAAAATTTTCCGCTTCTTCATCATATATTTTTACAAGAATAGGTCTGCCCTCATCACGGAATATTTCGATGTTTTCAAAAAGAATATTGTCAATACTGCCCTCACATTGTTCAGCTACAACAACAAGTGACCCTATCCTGTTATTATCCCAGACACCGTCACGGTAAACAACCGCACAATCACGGAAAGTAATGTCAGAAATTTTTTTGTTGACTTCACCTGTTATGCCGAAACATCTTGCATAACCTCCCCATGCGACACAGTCTGAAAAGGTAATGTTTTTGCTGTCCATAATGCCACCAAGTGCTTTTACTTCAAAGGTGTCATCGGCTGTTCTTCCAAAGCAGTTATTGACGTTTACGTTGTGGCTGTTGCATATAGCAAATCCGTCACAGTTTCCGCGGTTCCCGATGATATCCACATCTTCGATATTGACGTCGGTACAGCAATAAGAAATAAGAGACCATTCGGGTGAATTGATTATTTTGATACCGCTTATGTTGATATTACTGCAATTTGTGAAAACCACACCGCGGCGCTCACGTCTGTCAAGACGGGTCATATCTATTACGCCTCTGCCTGTAAGGGTGAAATTGTTGCAGTTAAAGAAATTCAGGAACGGATATCTTGTGAGTCCGATGGCATTATCTGTTGCAGCACCCGGCTCAAAATATTTATTTTCATCCTCGGCACTGCCTATATCAAAAAGATGATTGGCAATAACGTAGGCACCTTCTCTGAGATAGATTACCTGATTGTTCTGACCAACGAAATTGACGTAGTCATATTCATATACTCCTTTTTCAAGAACTATAACATTATCTTCGCCGTAGGACTCGATGTATTCTGCGATTTCTGCATCCTCATCGATTCTTTCGCGGACAAAAAGAGTATAGCCGTAATATTGATTTGCTCCGTTGAAAAGGAAGGTATAAATTCCCGGTTTGTTTATTGATGCTGTCACCTTGTTGTCTTTGCAGTAAGCCTCAACACCATGAGAAGCAGGTAGAACGATAGCGTTTTTAAGTTCCACATCGGCACCTGTCAGTTCAATGTTGAATGAAAACTCGGTGTCCGGAGTAACGTAAATCTCAGAAAACGAATGAAGAGTTCCCGTGTCATCAGCACGGATAAATACTACCGAAGCGTATACGGGAATTTCCGTATTACTTATTTTCGCTGTGTAATAAGGGGATATTGTAATGCCGTTGATGTCATCATATCCGCCCGACTGGACATATTCCGGCAATTCAGCCGAAGCACGGTTTACCAGTTCCTGCTCGGTAAGTCCCGCTTCTTCAAGGGTGACAATGGCCTCATCCGGATATTGAAGAAATGAAAAATCAAAATTTTCACTTTCAGGATAAACCGTAGCAGGGAAAAGCAGGTTTGAACAGAAAATCGAAATTGTAGTAAAAACAGTAAACAAAAATTTAATAAAAGTTTGCATTAAATCATCTCCCGAAATTATTTTAATATATAGTAAACATAAAATCAATAGAAATTAGTGATGATTATCAATAATTCTGCCTACATCTTTCTGAGACAGGTCGTTGTCAATTCTCAATGCTATAAGCTTGTTAAGATAGTCCATTTTATCATCTCAAGAAAAATATACAATACTCTAAAGTTAAGTATAATTTTTGATATACTTTTGAGCATAATGAATTCAGAGGTGATATTTTGAATTCATTATGGAGTGCTACTGCACAGAGAGAAAACTTTCCTGAACTAGAGGGAGATATCAGAGCAGACGTTGTGATAGTGGGCGGTGGAATTGCAGGGCTGATGTGTCTAAATGAATTGACTGACAGAGGTGTTGATTGCGTTTTACTTGAGGCAAAAAGATTAGGTTGCGGTGTTACGGAAAACACAACTGCCAAGGTAACATTTCAGCACGGACTGATTTATAATAAGCTTATAAAAACCAAGGGTTTGGAAAAAGCACAGCAATATCTTACCGCAAACAAAATTGCCCTTGAAAAAATCAGAAAACTATCAGAAAAATTTTCCTGCGACTTTGAAGAAAAAGATGCGTACATCTATTCTCAGGATGACCGAGGGAAAATCGAAGAAGAAGTAAAGGCGTATGAAAAGTTAGGTGTTTCTGCAGAGTTCTGTAAAGATATACCATTGCCTGTTCAATGTGCAGGTGCAGTAAAAGTATCCGCACAGGCTCAGTTTCACCCTCTTGAATTTATGTTCAATGTGGCAAAAGGGCTAAGGATATATGAAAAGTCAAAGGCGGTTGAATTTCTTCCCGGAAAAGTCAGGTGCATAAAAGGCAGTGTAACTGCCGAAAAAATTATTGTTGCAACTCACTTTCCTATAATCAACAAACACGGGGCTTTCTGGCTGAAACTCTATCAGCATCGCTCGTATATTATTGCCGTCAATAATGCTCAGGACGTAAAGGGAATGTATCTTGATGAGAAAGAAAACGGACTTTCTTTCAGAAATTATAAAGACTATCTGCTTATAGGTGGCGGTGACCACAGAACGGGGCAGAAAGGTGAGGGTTACCGTGCAGTAGAAAATTTTTGTGAAAAGAAATTTCCTGATGCTCAGGTTTGTTACCGTTTTGCTACGCAGGACTGCATAAGCCTTGACAGTATTCCTTATATAGGTAAATATTCCGATTCTTCAGACGGAATCTATGTAGCAACAGGTTTCAACAAGTGGGGAATGACATCTTCCGTAGTTGCAAGTGATATTTTAGCGGATATGGTTATGGGAATTAAAAACCCTTGTGGAGATGTTTTTGCACCCAATCGTTCTGTTTTTTATCCTCAGTTATTGTCAAATGTGTTTCACTCATTTTGGGGAATCGTTACACCTACTGCACCAAGATGTCCCCATCTGGGTTGTGCGTTAAAATACAATAAAGAAGAACACTCCTGGGACTGTCACTGTCACGGGTCAAGGTTTACAGAGAACGGTGAGCTCATAAACAACCCTGCAACAGATGATTTGAAAAACAGAAAAAACTTGTAGTTTCTGTTGACCGTAATGCCCTTTTTATGATAATATATCTGTGTTAATATATTAAAGGAGATACATTATGGGAAAGAAATTACAAGTTGCAAATATAGGTATGAAATTCGGTATGTGCCATGTTGAAGGTACACTCAATTGTAAAGATGCAGAAATTGCTTTAATCTGTGACAGCAACGAAGAAAATCTTCGATTTGCAGGTGAGAGATATAATATCCCGGAAGAAAAATGGGTAACTGACTATATGGATATTGTAAACAACAAAGATATTGATGTAGTTACTGTTGCCATCCCTGACCAGCAGCACAAGCAGGTTTCTTGCGATTTACTTCGTTCAGGTAAACACGTGCTTTGCGAAAAACCTCTTGCTCTGACAAGAGAAGATATTGAAGAAATTGTAAAGGTTGCAGATGAATGCGGTAAAAAATTCATGGTAGGTCAGATCTGCAGATTCACACCTGCTTTTGAAAAAGCAAAAGAAATAATCGAGTCAGGTACTCTTGGTGAATTGTATTTTGTTGAATCAGAATATGCTCACGATTATATGCTGATACAGGAACCCTGGAGATGTGACCCTAAACGTCACGGAGTAATTGGCGGAGGTTGTCATGCAGTTGACTTGTTAAGATGGCTTGCAGGTGACCCTCAGGAAGTTTTTGCTTACGGAACTCACAAGCTTTTACCTCACGTTACTTATGACGATGCAACAATTGCAATTATGAAATTTGATGATAACTTAGCAGGTAAGGTTTTTGTTTCAACAGGATGTAAGCGTGATTACACCATGAGAACTGTTATTTACGGTACAAAAGGTACTCTTATCTGCGACAACACTTCACCTACAATGACACTCTTTACGGTTGATGAAAAGCAGGTTACAAAAGAACCTGAAATACTCCCGATTGAAGTTAACAACCACAACGCGGTTAAAGAGTTTGAAGTTTTTGCAGATGCTATTCTTAATGATAAAGAGGTTCTGACAGATGCACGTGAGGGTGCAAAAACAGTTGCGGTATGTCTTGCAATTGTAGAGTCAGCAAAAACAGGTGAAAAGGTTAAACCGAACTATAACTTCTGATAAAATATGAGGCTGATACAGAAAGTATCAGCCTCGTTTTTTTATTCATTCATCAGTTCAAAATATTTTTTGATTTGTTCTTCTGTGGGGGAATAATCCGTCTTTGAACAACAGGGAATTGTGGGTTCTGAACCGTCAGAGCCGTAGAAAGGTGTTTCTCTGTCGTTCTCGTATTGAACACGGTGTTCTTCAAGGTGGAAATCGGGGATATCATAAGGGATACCGCCGCCCAGAACAGAACGGTGCGCAAGAATTGCCACAGATGAGAGAGTAACCGCAGAATGTATATCGTAGGGAAGTTCAGGTTGTCTGTTTTCCCTGATACAGTCAAGGAACATTCTTGCAACGATGTAGTCACCACCACCGTGACCGCTTTGTTCAATTTTTTCTTCATCTGCATCATTCCAGGACGGGTCATAGAGGTTTATTTCCTCTTTGCCCTCAGGAACTTTCCAATCGCTGTAACGGAGCATAACTTTTTCTCCCATACCGCGAAGGTTTTCTATCTGACCGTTTGTTCCGCAGATTCGATAAGCGTTGTGATGACTGCCGAAAGCGGCACATCCAGTTACTCTGAAAACCGAACCGTCATCGTTAACGGTTGTGACAATTGCTACACTGTCACCAACTTTTCTTGTAGTTGAAAACTCTTCAACAGGGCTGAATACTGCCTGAGCGCTCACTTTTTTGGGAGTTGCACCTGTTGACCACATAAGAGGAGCCATTGAGTGAGTTATGTAATAAGTTCTGGGAAGATAATTGCGCCAATGTTCAGGGAAAAATATATATCCTTTGAGGAAGTCGGTGTCATAAGGATTTACAGTGTGGTTATATTCACCCTCTGCATAAAGGATTTTGCCAAGTGTTCCTTCGTCACAGACCTTCTTCATTTCGCGGTTGAAAATCATCTGAGGATAATTTTCTGCAAGCATATAAATTGAATTGCTTTTCTCGTAGGCACGGAGAAGTTCAACTCCCTCTGCCATTGTGCCGTTACTTATACATTCAGAAAAAACGTGAATATTTTTCTCAAAACATTTTATTGCATAAGGTGCGTGTTCGTGGAAAAAGTTTGCAAGAACCACAGCATCCATTTTTTGTTCAATAAAATCATTAAAATTTTCAAAAACGGGAATGTCCATTCCCAGTCTTTCAAGAGCCAACCGAGCTCTTTTTTTATTGAATTCGCAAAGTGCAACTATTTCGCAATCAAGTTTCAGAAAATTTTCAGCAATGTCAATGCCTCTGCCGGCACCAAAGATGCCTATTCTGATTTTACTCATAAAATCACTCCCTTGCACTAAGTTTAACAAATATAAGCGAGATAAACAAGTGAAAAATCAAATTCTTTGAAAAATCTGCATTGTAATTGTTTTTCTCTGATGATATAATTAAATCAGAATTCTTCGGAGTGTGATTCAGATGAAAATTATCGGAAGCGACTATGACGGAACACTTAATCATAACGGCATTGACGACAAAAAGCTAAATGCAATTGAAAAGTGGAGAAAAGCGGGAAATATTTTTGCACTTATCAGCGGAAGAGGTTCCCAAGATGTTCTGCAGATTTATGAGGAACAGCAGTTTGGTTGCGACTACCTTATTGCAGATAACGGTGCAGTTATAATGAAAAACGACGGCATTGTTGTGTCGGATGTGAGATGTGACAAAGACCTGATAAAACCTCTTCTGAATCTTCTGTTTGAAAGTGGTTGTGTTTTCGGAAGTGTTCATGCAGAAACAGCATTTATTGTTTGCAATGAAGAATCTGTATGCAGAGACGGTGAATACACTCAGCAGAATATGCCTGAGGTGGCTTATTTCACACAGATAAGCACTATGCTTGACGATTTTGAGTCGGCAAAGGAAGTTACTGAAATTATCAGAAAAATTTTCGGTGACAAGCTCAATCCTTTGCAGAACGGAAGATGTATTGACATAGTAAGAGCAGATATGAACAAAGCAAAAGGTTTGTATCTTTTGATGGACATTGTGGGTGCAGAGTATGACGATGTTATTGCAGTAGGGGATAACATAAACGATGAAGATATGATAAGAGAATTTAAATCCTATGCAATGGAGAATGGTGTGGATTCCGTTAAAAAACTTGCAGACTATGTAACTCCCGGAATTACAGAGTTAATTGAAAAAGAAATGACGAAATAAAAATTTATGTGAGGTACAGAGATGGAAAACAAAGACGTTTTGGAAATTATTTTTATCAGACACGCTGAAACAGAGTACACAAATATCGGTGACCGTGACCCGAGTGACGGTGAACTTACTGCAAAAGGTGAAGAGCAGTGTGCAGAGTTGGGTGAAAAACTCAAAAGTTTACAGATAGACGCGTATATTACAAGTTCACTTCTCCGTGCTTTCAAAACGGCAACAGGTGTCTGCAAGGCGAAAGGTGATGAACCCTTGCTTGAAATTTGTCCTGAACTTGTGGAGTGTGGCTGTACTCCCGGATATTACGGTTGCAGCGAAGAATATCTCAGACGTTATTACAAAAACACAAAAATGTGTGAAAACCTTTACGGCACAGAGAAGTATGAATTTGCCTGTAAGACAAAAGAGGAAAACGATATCCGTGCCAAAAAAGTTATAGACTATATAAAAAATCGTTTTACTTTTGGTGACAGAGTTGCAGTTTTCAGTCATCACGGAATGCTGGAACACCTTATTCCAACCGCGTTGGGAGTTGAACCCCATATTTTCAGATTTGCACTTGATAATATTTCGATGACGACAGTTGATTTCTGCCGTGACGGGAACTGTGTTCTGCGTTCAGTTAATAAATGATATAAGAAAGGTGGAAGTATATGCCCGGATTTTTAAGACGAATTAAACGTACTGTTGACAAGACAATTCCTGATAAAAAAGAACTGACCCACGAAGACCATCCGAAGCTTGACTACATAATGCTTGTTCTTCGCAATCTGCTTGTTGCGGTAGCAGCTGTATTGTTTATTCTGTCATTCTTTTTTGATGACATTTACCATATTCTGAAAGGTGTAGCCTACATATGCGGCGCAGTGGCTTATGTTTTTGAATGCTTACTTCTTACTGACTGCTTCAAAACAAAGGTTGAGCATCAGGAAATGTTTATGGTTTATTGTTTTGGTCCCTTGTATCTTCTGATGGGATTAGGATATTTTTTGAAATAAGGTGAAAGTATGAGAAACCTTGCGGATATAGACAAGAATTTTCAGATTAAGAATATCGGCAAAGATGACGTGGAGTTTTTTGATGCAAGAGAAAAACCTTTTAAAATTTACGGAGTGTTTTTTGAGAACGGAAAATTCCGAAGAATACCTGAAGAAGTGGCAAAGACTGTCAATGTGGGAGTACGCGCACTTCACGCAAATACAGCAGGTGGCAGAGTAAGGTTTGTGACGGACAGTCCCTATGTTGCAATTTGTGTGAAAATGCCGTGGGTAGGCAAAATGCCCCATTTTGCCTTGACAGGTTCAGCAGGTTTTGATTTGTATGTAAAGGATAGCTATTTCAAAACTTTTATACCGCCTTTTGATATTGACGACGGTTTTGAGAGTGTGATTGATTTTGCTACATCAGAAAAGAGAGAAATTACAATTAACTTTCCTTTGTACAGTGATGTGAGTGAACTTTACATCGGAGTGAGCAAAAATTCTTTTCTTGCCGAACCGAAACCCTACAAACAAGAAAAGCCTATAGTATTTTACGGTTCATCAATAACTCAGGGCGGATGCGTCTCAAGACCGGGAATGTCTTATGAGAGTATGGTGTCCCGAAGATTTGATGCAGATTATCTGAATCTGGGATTTTCGGGAAGTGCAAAAGGCGAAGACGAAATAGCAGAGTATATAAAAAATCTGCCCATGTCAGTTTTCGTGTATGATTATGACTACAATGCACCTACGACTGAGCATCTGAAAAAAACTCACGAAAAAATGTTTAAAACTATCCGTGAGTCAAATCCTGACCTGCCTGTAATTATGATGTCAAGACCCAAATGTTTTCTTACAGATGAAGAAAAAGAAAGGTTCAGTATTATAGAAAAAACTTATCTTAATGCACTCAGTAAGGGCGACAAAAATGTTTATCTTATTGACGGAAAAACTCTGATGCAGGAAGCAGGAAATGAGGGCACAGTTGACGGTTGCCACCCTAACGATTGGGGATTTGCTTCTATGGCAAAAGCTGTAGGAGATGTGCTTGAAAAAATATTGTAATAAAAAATGACTGCACTGTTTTTACAGTGCAGTTTTCTTACCAATCAAAAGGCGGCATTTCGATTTCTTCGTCTGAGTGTCTTTCGGAAGCGATATATCTGACTTTGTTTTCTTTATCGTTGTAGGCAAAAATCAGTGAGTTACTGTGGGGCTGAATTGTTTCTGTAATTTCTTCCAGATGATATGCGTGGTTATAATATCCATAATAAAGACAAACCCAATCTCCTTTTTCTTTCGTAATATAAGTCTTGTCTTTTTTTGCGTTCTCTTTTGCCTGTAAATATTCTTTGTCAGATAATTCCCACTCGGCGACGATAATATAGTTCAGTGAAAAAGAATTTTCACAGTAGTAATAATATTTTGTTGAATCAGAAAAACCTTTGGATGTTCTTGCAGAGGAGGGAATTCTGCCGGGAAAAACTTCAAGAACAATATTCATTTCATCTTCTACAGCATCATCAACTTCAAGATAATGTTTCGGATTTGATGTCTGCGATTCGCCAAGCATAAAACAGCAAAAAGACGAAAGGAAAAGAGACGGAACAAACAGTACTGTTGCAATAACTGATAAGACCATAGATGACCATATATCCGCACCTCGTTCGCCTTTTGGAGAGAAAGGACCTTTGTTTAGTTTATATACACCAAAGAACATCGGAACTACAAAAATAAAAAAGAAACAACATAAGACAGGAGTAGCCAGTATTGTTGTAACGGATGGGAATTTGTATCCGAAAAAAGAAAAATCAAGAATGAAAATAGCAGCAATACCAATAGCCGAAGCAATTAAACCCACAAGACCCCATATCTTAAAAACTTTTCTTGTGATTTTATAAATACGCGGTGCATTTAAATCTTCAACAGGCACTTCTGTTTCTTCAACGGTACCCGACAATTTCTCACAAAGATTTTTCAAAGAAACTTTTTCGTCAAAAGAAATAGTTTTAAGTTTTTCTACAACTTCGCTTTTGCTTTTGATTTCTTGTTCACTTTCTTCAATGAATTTTGTGACGATTGCTTCAATTTTTTCATCGTCTGAAATTATTTCTTTTATATCAGAAATTGAAAATCCTGCTTTTCTGAGAAGTGCAATCTGATTCAGCCTTTCAATATCGCTTTCGGTAAAATCAATATTCTTTCTTCCGCTGTAATTTTCTTGAATGCCCGGTGACACAAGACCGTTGTCAATGTAAAGTCTGATAGCACGGTCAGTAAGGTTTGTTTTTTCGATTACCCCTTTTATTTTCATAAACTGACCTCCTTTCACATTGATTTTAAACTTTCACGTAAGGTGAATGTCAAGAATTTTTTGAAATTTTGTTGTTTTTATTATATATCAGCATATTTTTTAATTCAACAATAAACCATTGAAAATTTTTTCTCACTGTGATAAACTTTTTTTGACCTGATGAAAATGAAATTTTCAGATATTAACATAAGAGACCCCTTTGTACTTTTGTATGAAGATAAATATTATATGTATGGCAGAAGAGGTTCAGAATGCTGGAAAGATAAAAGCACAGGTCTTGA
>JAZRQI010000187.1:0-2975 GCA_045649705.1 Acutalibacteraceae bacterium | reverse complement strand
CAAAAAGAGGTTTTCTGCCCCATTTATCTGCAAGTGCTTTGTAGAAAGGAGTAAACAAACCTAAAACATATGTAAAAACACCGATTCCCGAATGGAAAGCAAGACCGTCTTCATAGGTATAATATTTACCCATAAAGGGATTATTAACAAAAAATTCGGTTATAAATGACGACTGCACCGTAACAGTAAGGTTACTTGTAACTTCGTCAATGATATTGACAAGAGCAATAAGAATAAGTAAAACAAGGAAATATTTACTTGAATTGCCTCTTGACTGAGATTTTCTAAGCCTGGAAAGTTGTCTGTTTTCTTTTTCTGCCAATTTCATTTCCCCACCTCCGAGTTATCAAAATTATAACATAATTTTATTTTCTTTTCAACGGAAATTGACAAAGGAGTGTTTTATTGATAAAATTCAGTTATATAAACAAAAAGGAGAATTACTATGGGCTTTTTCAACACTATCCTTGCATTGTTTATTGCAATATCAGGATTTATCGTTTCATCGCTTCCCTTTGACTTACCTTTCAAGCCTTACGGTCAGGTTGATATGGAAAAATTTCAGCTTGAATGGTCAGATGAATTTGAGGGTGACACCCTTGACCAAACCAAATGGACAGGCTGTTATCACTCAGAAAACGAAACTCTTGTCCGCAAAGGCGGTTACTGGAATATGGATTTCGCAACCGTTAAGAATGGTAATCTGCACATTTCAACCAAATATTTTGAAAACGGTTATCAGGACAACGGAAAACCCGGTTGGTATTCAGGCGGTCTTTATACAAAGGGTCTTTTCGAGCAGAAAGAGGGATATTTTGAAGTCAGATGTATCCTCCCGAAAGGCAGCGGTATGTGGTCTGCATTCTGGCTTGGCTGTAACGGAATCGCAGAAGTAGGAAACGGCGGTACAGACGGTGCGGAAATCGATATTTTTGAATCACCGTTTTACAGCACCCCACTCAAAAACAGAGTGTCAACAAACATTCACTATGACGGTTATGGCGAACATCTCAGAAGTCAGAACGTCTCAACTCCCCTTATGATTACCAATAATCCCTATGAGGAATATAACACCTATGCCCTTGAATGGAATGAAGATGAATACATATTCTATGTCAATGGACTCAGAACAGGCTCATCATCATTCGGCGGAACATCCCAGGTTGCCGAATATCTTCTCCTCACCGTTGAAGTAGGCGGTTCAGGCGGAGTTGCAAAAGACAACTGGGCAGGTCCTGCTTTGGCAAAAGACGCTGAGCCTACCGATTTTATCGTAGATTATGTAAGAGTTTATCAGTATAAATAAATTAATAAACGGAGGTTTTAAATATGCTTGACTTTTTCAGATTTTTATTCAAAGCATTTATGACAATCACAATTTTTGTATCTTCAATCATATCCCCTGCTGTTATTTCCACACCCACAGAGGGACTTGACTTTGATGTACTTGAATACCCGAAAGAAGCAGTAAAAACTCTTGAGGAATGGGGCATCACAGAGGAAGAACTCACATCACGTGCTGATGACGGTAAACCGCTTTACGAAGGCTGTCAGGGTTACGATGACGTAAACGGCATTGTTGTTTCACCCTATTACACCGCAAAAATAGGTAACAAAGATATTCCCGTTTATGCTGCAACGGTTTTCCTTGGTGAAACTCAGGAGGGCGAACTCCACTCATTCTCAGAAATCTACCTTGACGAGGGTGAAGAGTTCACTTTCAACATTGAACTTTACTCAAAAGATTTCAAAATCAAGAATGCAATCTGTCTCCCTGAAAAAATGGGTGTTAAGGCAAAGTGTTCAAAAGGTGTTATGACTGCAAGTATTGACGGTTTCGGTATATACACTTTCCTTTTCAACAATGCTTCACAGAAATGCGCTTATACTCTTTTTGTAAGAGAAAGAGTTGACGAAGAAGCAGAAATCGAAGCATACAAAGAGCAGTACGGTGAAGACCATGTTTATGTTGTTGAAAAAGGTGTGATAAAAACTCCCTATGCTCATTTCAGTGAAGAAAACTATGTAGTTTACCTCAAACAAGGTGCTTATGTACTTGCAGATCACGCATATGACATTATGAGTGAGGAAGATGAAAACAATTGCATTGAACCCGGTGCTGCAGGAGATAACGCATTCGGTCTGACACGACGTCCTTTTGTAAACTTCTATAAATGCAACAACATCAAATTTGTAGGCAGTGGTGTGCTTGATTTATCTCACCTTGACAGACGTGAGCGCAGAGGTCTTGTTTTCACAGACTGTACAAACATTGAGATTGAGGGAATCAAAATCGTCAACTCTCCTGAATGGTCATTTATCACTTACCGTTGCGATAACATAAAAATCAAAGATGTTGATATTTTCGGTTACAGACAGAATTCAGATGCTTTCGCAATCTGCAACTCTACAAACGGCACAATTGAAAGATGCTTCGCACGAAGCGGTGACGACCTCTTCGACGTTAAGGCACTCGGTGCACCAGGCGTGTATCCAAGTGAAAACATTACTTTCACAGACTGTGTTGCATGGGGTGGTAAAGCAAGATGCTACGGCATTCACGGTGAAGTCAACAGACCTATGCGCAATATCACTTTCAAAGACAGTGCAGTTATCTGCCGTGATGCAACATGGAACAACAACCGTATTGCATCCCTCGCGGTTATCGTTGAACTTGCAGAAGGCAGTATCGACGGAGTCACCTTTGATAACATCGAAATTTTCCGCGATGACGGTCGTGCTATGGCGTGTGTAATATTCACGGAAGAAATCGGAGATATGGACACAGTTCCGATCTACAACTTCACTGCTGACAACATTGTTTTCAAAAACATCAAATACAATGCTGCAATGAAGTCAAAATTCTCCGCAGCCAACGAAACAAACACAGTTAACGTAACAGTAGAAAATGCAACTTTCAGAAACTACACATCATCAAAAAACAACAAGCTGATGTTCGAAAAAGACGAATTTGC
>JAZRQI010000186.1:0-3171 GCA_045649705.1 Acutalibacteraceae bacterium | reverse complement strand
AGATGGAACAGCCTCAGGACCTTACAGTTACAACAAACGATGCTTTTAAACCCGTTTCACGTTACTTCGACAGAATCGTAAGACCTGAAATGGTTATGTCAGCACTTACAAACGCTATGCGCGTTCTTACTGACCCTGCTCACACAGGTGCTGCATGTATCGCAATGTGTCAGGACGTTGAGGGTGAAAGTTACGATTATCCTGAAGAATTTTTCAGAAAAAGAGTTCATTTCATAGCAAGAACTATCCCCAACAACTACGAAATCGAAAAAGCCGCTGAAGCTCTTAAAGATGCTAAGAAACCTCTTGTTATTGTGGGCGGCGGTGTAAGATACAGTATGGCAGGTAAAGAAGTTGCTGCTTTCTGTGAAAAGCACAACATCCCCTTTGCCGAAACTCAGGCAGGTAAAAGTGCAATAAAATCAAGCCATCCCCTTAATCTCGGCGGTATCGGTGCTACAGGTAACGCAAGTGCTAACACAATCGCAAAGGACGCTGATGTTGTTCTTGCAGTAGGCTCACGTCTTTCTGACTTCACAACTTCTTCAAAATGGCTCTATGCCGGCGCAAAGGTTGTGACAATCAACGCAAGTGCGTTCCACGCTCAGAAGTTTGACAGTGTAAGCGTTGTTGCTGATGCAAAAGAAGGTATTGCTGCACTCAGCAAGGCTCTCGGTGATTACAAATCATCATACACTAATGAAATTGCTGATGCTAAGAAGATGTGGGACGACGAAATGAAACGTCTTTGCTCAATTGAATATCCCGCAGATAATTTCCAGCCTGAAAACAAAGTAAGAGTTGAAAACAACCTTGAAGATTTCTCAAAGGTAACAGGTGGTGTACTTTGTCAGACAACTGCACTCGGTATTATCAGAGAAATCATCCCCGAGGATGCTATCGTTGTTGCTGCATCAGGCTCACTCCCCGGTTGTATGCAGAGAATGTGGACTACTGACAGTCTTTACAGCTACAATATGGAATACGGTTACTCCTGTATGGGTTACGAAATCGCAGGTGCATTCGGCTCAAAACTGGCTGAACCTGACAAGGAAGTTTATGCACTTGTTGGTGACGGCAGTTACAATATGCTCCACTCTGAAATGATTACAGCATTGCAGGAAGGTAAGAAAATCAATGTTCTCCTGTTTGACAATGCATCTTTCGGATGTATCAACAATCTCCAGATGGGTCAGGGTGTTGAGGCACTCTGCACAGAATCACGTTACAGAAACGGTGACGACCCCATCAGATACGGCGAGTTTATGAACATTGACTACGCTATGTGTGCCCGTGGTTACGGATACAAAACATATACTGCAAAAACTCCCGATGAACTGAGAGAGGCTCTTGAAAGTTCACTTAAAGATACTCTCCCCACTCTCATCGACATCAAGGTTCTTCCCAAGACAATGACTGACGGCTACGGCAGTTGGTGGAACGTTGGTTGCAGTGACATCCCCCGTACCGAAAAAGGTAAAGATGCTTTCGAAGAAAAGAAAGCACATCTTAATGAAGCAAGAAAATATTAATCTGAAAGGATAATTAAATATGAACAGTGAAAAAATCAAACTCGGTATCGCTCCTATCGCATGGACAAACGACGATATGCCCGACCTCGGTGCAGAAAACACATTTGAACAGTGTGTGAGCGAAATGGCTCTTGCAGGTTACAAGGGTTGCGAAATCGGCAACAAATATCCCAAATGTCCCAAAGAGTTGATAGCAAAGCTTGAAATCAGAGGCTTGCAGATTGCTAACCGTTGGTTCTCATCTTTCATTCTCACAAAACCCTTTGAAGAAGTTGAGAAAGATTTCCGTGAAAACTGTGAATTCCTTAAAGCTTGTGGTGCAAAGAGAATCGGCGCATCGGAACAGAGCTACAGCATTCAGGGACAGATGGAAACACCTGTTTTTGAAAAGAAATATGTTATGAACGACGAGGAATGGAAAAAGTTTGCTGACGGTCTCTCAAAGCTGGGTAAAATCGCAAAAGAATATGACATCACTCTCGTTTACCACCACCATATGGGTACAGTTGTTCAGACTGCAGAAGAAATCGACAAGATGATGGAACTCTGCGACCCCGACAGCGTATATCTCCTCTTTGACTCAGGTCACCTTGCATATTGCGGTGAAGATTATCTTGCAGTTCTCAAAAAGTATGCAAAGAGAATCAAACACGTTCACCTTAAAGATATCCGCCCCGATGTTGTTAAAAAGGTTAAAGACGAACATCTCAGTTTCCTCCAGGGTGTAAGACTTGGTGCATTCACTGTTCCCGGTGACGGTATGATTGATTTCGCACCTATCTTCGAAGTTCTTGAAGCAAATGACTACGAAGGTTGGATGCTTGTTGAAGCTGTACAGGACCCCGCTATTGCAAACCCATTCGAATATGCTGTAAAAGCAAGAAAATATATCAGCGAAAAAGCAGGAGTGTAAAAGCAAATGGAAAAATTACAGTATTTTGTAAACGGTGAGTTTAAAGACTCAAAAACAGACGTGTGGTACGACCTCCACTGTCCCAGCACAGGTGAGATTACAGGTCAGGCACCCTGTTGCACAAACGATGAGGTTCTTGAAGCAGTTGCTGCTGCTAAAGCGGCTTACCCCGCCTGGAGAGCAACCCCCGCTGTCAAGAGAGCTCAGATTATGTACAAAGTCCGCGACCTTATTATGCAGAACATGGAAGAGCTGACAATGTGCGTTGCAAAGGAAAACGGTAAAGTATGGTCAGAGGCTGAGGGCGACGTTCTCAAAGCCAAAGAAGGTACAGAACTTGCAACTCAGGTTCCCTCTCTTATGATGGGCGAAAGTCTTATGGACGCATCAACAGGCTACGACACTGTGAAATACCGTGAAGCTATGGGCGTATTCCTCGGAATTGTTCCCGTTAACTTCCCTGCTATGATTCCTTTTGGTTGGATGGCTCCTACCTGTATCGCATGCGGTAACACAATGGTTCTCAAGGCTGCATCTCTTACACCGAAAACTGCAATGATGTTTGCAAAAATCTACAAAGAAGCTGGTGTTCCCGACGGTGTTATCAACATCGTTACATGTTCAAGAAACGAAATCAATACACTTCTTGACCATCCCGATATCGTTGGTGTTACATTCGTTGGTTCAACTCCCGTAGGTCTTAAAATTTATGAGAGAGCAGCAAGA
>JAZRQI010000185.1:0-9651 GCA_045649705.1 Acutalibacteraceae bacterium | reverse complement strand
CCTTGATTCAATCGCAACAAATAATCTCTGGATTCAGGAAGACCATTTCGGCGATTGGCTGGGTCTTGATGCAGAGGAGGGCAGTTACAAAGGCTCAACTGATATGAACCTTATTGCATCTGCTTACTATTATTACTCAACATCACTTGTTGTAAAAGCAGGTAAGGTTCTCGGTGAAGACGTTGAAAAATACGAACAGAACCTTGAAAATATCAAACAGGCATATATTAAAGAGTACCTTCCCGAAGGTAAACTTCTCTGTAACACACAGACAGCCTGTGTTCTTACACTTTTCTTCGACCTTTGCGAAGATAAGGAACTTGTTACAGAACAACTTCTTTCAATCATCAATGAATTCGGACATATGACAACAGGTTTTGTAGGCACACCTTATCTTCTCCACGCTCTGAGCGGAAACGGTCAGACAAAAACAGCTTACGACCTGCTTCTCAGAGAGGAATATCCCTCATGGCTTTATTCAGTTACACAGGGCGCTACAACTATCTGGGAGCATTGGGACGGCATCAAGCCTGACGGCTCAATGTGGTCAGCAGACATGAACTCCTTTAACCACTATGCTTACGGTGCAGTAGGTGACTGGATGTACGGCAATATGGCTGGTATCAACACTGATGAAAAAGCACCCGGATTCAAGCATATCATCTTCAAGCCTGAAACAGATGAAAGAATCGACTTTGTTGAGGCATCAATTGACACAGCTTACGGTGAAGTGAAGTCTGAATGGAAACGTGAAAACGGCAAAATTCTTTATACTTTCACAGTTCCCTCAGGTGCAGCAGCAACGGCTTATGTTGGTGAAGAGGTTTACGCTTTAGGTGCAGGAGTGCATAAATTTGAGTCTTAAAACCAATGCCATAAGAATTGTGGAAACTGCAAAAATCGACTACATTCTCCACTCATACCCTTGCAAGGAGGCACTCGATGCTGTGACAGTTGCAGGGAAAATAGGTGCAGAAATTGAACGTGTTTTTAAAACTCTCGTAACTGAGGGGAAAAGCGGAAACTACTATGTTTTTGTTGTGCCCGGTGCAGAGGAGCTTGATCTGAAAAAGGCGGCTCAGTCTGTGGGAGAAAAGTCAGTTTCTATGATTCACGTAAAAGATATCAACAAAATAACGGGCTACATCCGAGGTGGATGCAGTCCCGTTGGAATGAAAAAGAATTATGTAACGGTTTTCGATTCAAGTGCTGAAAATTTTGATAAAATTTATGTCAGCGCAGGAAAACTTGGTTTCCAGATGGAAATAAACCCACAGGATTTATGTAACCTTGTAGGCGGAAAATTCTGCGAAATCACATTATGATGTAAAGAAGAGCCATCATCAGGAATTTGTCGTTACAGTTTTTTGAAAGAATCAGAATCAGTGCGAGAATGAGCATTTTATCATCATCCATTGAGAAAACCGATTTCTGAGAACAGTTGCCGTTTTGTTTTGGAGAGGGGATAGCCTCGTTCTTTTCAAAACGGCATTTTTCTTTGAAACGCCGAAAGTCTTCATCAAAAAATTTTGAACTGTTTTGCATTCTGAACGCTTCCTCAGAGGCTTTTTCGATGTTGTCGTAGGAAAAATCCTTCATAAAATCACCTGAAATCCTGAATAATGGGCAGAAGGTCAATGAGCTTCATAATCTGCATAGCCTCGTCTGCCCGCTTTCGTTTGTCCTGTGACAAAAGGGGCTTCAATGCTCTTAACAGGTCGCATCGGGGACTTGGTGACGAGGCGTTCAGCAGTCCCATAATTTTTGTGATTTTACCAATCATTGCAGGGTCAATTGATGAAAAATCAAACCCTTGTTTTTCCTCTTTTTTCTCCTGGCTTTCTCCGAAAAGGGCAGATGCTGTTTCTTTGAGAGAATTGATATCGTCTTCACTGAGTGACGAAATGATATCGCCGATGTTACCTAAATCCATGGTTTACTTTTTAAACTTTTTTATCAGTTCCTGAGCAAAAGGACTTGATAAAATTTCGTTCAGTTTCTGCTTATCGGAGAGAACTGATTTGATTTTTTCCTTATCATCAGAAGAAAGGTTCTGACTGAAATATTTTTCCACATCTTCTTTTGAAGTTGAAGAATTCAAAAGAGAATCTAAATTTTTATCCAATTTATATCACTCCCGAAAGGATTTTTTAACAGTGAGAATACTTGTACTTTCAGATTCACACGGAGATTATTTTTCTCTGCAGACAGCTATCAGAAATCATCCCACAGCCGAAGTCGTGGTGTTTCTCGGTGACGGTGAAAGGGACATTGACAGGGCAGAACATCTGCTGAAGGATAAGTTTGTCATCAAAGTAAAGGGTAATTGCGATTTCGCATCAACTCTCCACGAAAACCACGTGCAGACGGTGGAGGGCAAGAGAATTTTTGCAACCCACGGGTATGTGGAGAATGTAAAATTCGGTGATGACAGACTTATTTATAAAGGTCAGTCACTCGATGCCCACATTATATTATATGGTCACACCCATATTCCTGTGAGTAAATATGTTGATGGAGTTTATGTTTTTAATCCGGGAAGTATCCGTGACGGAAATTACGGGTTTGTTGATATTACGGATAAAGGTGTAATGTGCGTTAATGCAAAGTTGTAATTTCCACTCCCGTATAATAATGCTTTAAAATCTCATCAAACTTTGCTCCTTGCCTTGCCATAAAGTCTGCACCGTACTGGCTCATTCCAACTCCGTGACCATTACCTGTGACGGTGAAAAGGAATGTATAGTCAGAGTAAGTCAGTGAAAAATTGTTTGATTTTAAACCAAATGCTTTCTGAATATCGTTACCGTTGAAATCCTTACTGCCTACAGTCAGTTTTTTTACTGCTCCCGCTTCTGTGCAGTCAAGGGAAAAAACAGGTGTTTCACCAAGTGAAAATCCTGTAAAATTTTCAAATTCTTCACGGGAAACCTTTTTTTCTGTAATAAGGTCAGGGGATAGTCTGTCACCCTCGCTTGTAACTGACACAAGGTAAGGCAGTTTTCCGCCCCATACATCTTCTGAGTTTTCCGTTTTACCCGAACACAGTGCAAAATATGCGGGAAGAATGATTTCTCCCTGGTATGTTATAATTTTGTCTTTCACTTCCTCTACACAGGAGGTGATTTTTTTTGAATAAATTTCATACTTTTCTCCCCATTTTTCCTTTGCTTCTTCGGGAGATATGTAACCCTGATGTTTTTTGTAGTCGTCAGTTATTGTAACGCCTTTTTTTGTCTGATAAAGAGCGTAGGTATGTGCGGCAATTGCCTGGGCTTTTATTGCCTCGTCAGAAAATAGGGGAGATATTTCCGCGCTCACAACTCCCACAAGATAATCTGTCATATCAAGTTTTACTTTTTCGTTTGTTTCAGTTCGGAGAATGGTTATTTTTTCGTCCTTTTTCTTTTTTTCTGATGTAACGGAAACGACAGTCTTTTCACTACTTTCTCCTGCAAAGGGGATAACGGGTGTGAAAATCATTGAAAGTGCCAAGCACAGGCTTAAAAAGAGAGTAAATCTCATATAAATCAACTATCCTTTCTTCTTGACTTTTGGTATATAAATATTGTACAATATAGAGTAATTATAATGAGTCAGTATATACAAAAGAGAGGAGCTTTAATATGTCAACAACTTATATCGAATATATCGATGATAGCTCTATGGAAAGTTTATGTAAAGAACTTGAAAAAAATAACCGTATTGCAACAGGAGATTTCAGCAAATACGGTGTTAAAAAAGGTCTGAGAAATTCTGACGGTACAGGCGTTATGGCAGGACTTACTCAGATTTGCAGTGTTGAAGGTTACTATATCAACGACGGTGAAAGAATTCCCAAAGAGGGCAGACTCATTTACCGCGGATATGATATGGCAGACCTTGTGAGAAACTGTCAGGCTGAAAACAGATTCGGCTTTGAAGAAGTTGTATGGCTTCTGATTTTCGGCTCACTTCCTACAAAGGAACAGCTTGAAATGTTCAGAACAACACTTGCTATGTGCCGTGAACTTCCCGATGATTTCATTGAGGATATGATTATGAAGGCACCGTCACCTGACATTATGAACAAAATGGCAAGAAGTGTACTTGCTCTTTATTCATACGATTCTAACCCTGATGATACAAGCGTTATGAATATGCTCAGACAGTGTATTCACCTTGTAGCACAGCTTCCTGCAATTATGACTTATGCTTATCAGGTCAAGAGAAGAACTTACTACAAAAAGAGTATGTACATTCATCAGCCCAAGCCTGAGCATTCAACTGCAGAAACAATTCTCCGTTTTACAAGAGCAGACAGAAATTTCACAGACGAAGAAGCAAAGCTTCTTGATATGTGCCTTTGCATTCACGCTGAACACGGTGGTGGTAACAACTCAACCTTCACAACACGTGTTCTCTCTTCATCAGGCACAGATACATATTCAGCAATCGGTGCTGCAATCGGCTCACTCAAAGGTCCACGTCACGGTGGTGCAAACATCAAGGCTCACCAGATGATAAGCGAGGTTTATGATAACGTAAAGAATCATAATTCAGACGGTGAAATTGCAGATTACCTGAAAAAGATTATCAACAAAGAAGCGTATGACCACTCAGGTCTTATTTACGGTATGGGTCACGCTATCTATACTCTTTCAGACCCCAGAGCAGTTCTTCTCAAAGAAAAAGCAGCTGAGTTTGTAAAGGGTACTGAATACGAAGACAGATTCAATCTTATTTCCCGTATTGAGGCACTTTCACCTCAGGTTTTTGCAGATGTAAAAGGTGTGAAGAAGCCTCTTTGTGCAAATGTTGATATGTATTCAGGTCTTATTTACGAAATGCTCAAAATTCCTGTAGATTTGTTTACGCCTATGTTCGCAGTGGCAAGAGTTGCAGGTTGGTCAGCTCACAGAATTGAGGAAATGACAACTGCAAACAGAATCATCCGTCCTGCATACAAAAGCGTTGCAATCGGCCGTGAATACGTTTCTCTTGAAAACAGAAAAGAATCAGAGGGTACTTCATCAGGCATTTATATTCCCAGAGAACAGAGATAAGGTGAATTTATGAAAATCAAAGGTAGCGCAAAAAATCTTAAAATCAGTTCAGCCCTGGAAGTGGCAGGTATCGGCACATTGGTGGCTGTCGTGTTGCGAATTGTTCAGGCTTTCGGTGGACTGATAGATTTTGAAACAGGCTTTTATAAAGCGGATGATTTTACAATTCCTGCCCTCTACGGAGTTCTTTTGCTGAGTGCAGTTCTCACTTTTGTAATTTCATTTTTTGCAGGGGAAGTACCTCAGGATAAACTTCCTGAGAAGAAAAACATTCCTGTAGCAGTGTCAGCACTGGCTTTTGCAGTAACTCTCTGCATCAGTGCAGCAGGTCGCTTTGAAACATATAACGTTATAGCAGACAAATACAATTTCCTTATTATGGAACAGTCTCAGTTTTCATATCTGATGAAATCGGGTGCAATTGCTACACTTGGTGAAAGCGTATTTGCAGTTCTGTCAGCACTTTACTTCCTGCTTCTTGCAGTTAAGTTTATCGGTGCAGGAAAAATGAACCTTTCAAAGGTGAAATTCTTTTCACTCTGCCCGCTTTTCTGGGCAACATTCAGAATGGTACAGCGTTTTTCAAGAACAATCAGCTTTATGAATGTGTCATCACTTTTCCTTGAACTGTTTATGATTGCATTTATGATGATGTTCTTTATGTACCTTGCACAAGTTTCTTCACAGGTAAGTAACAGAGCAACCTCTTTCAAAGTGGTATCTTACGGACTTGTTGCCGCAATGTTCTCAGCGGTAGTTTCCGTTCCTAAAGTTTTACTGCTTTTAGTTGACTCTTCATACAAAAATCTTTCTGATATAGGCGCACTTGAATGTCCTCTTGAAATTGCAGATTTCTTCTTCTTGCTGTTTGCTTTTTCTTTTGTGATATGTCTTGTAAAGTCACCGAAAATCAGAAATATGACTCTTAAAGAAACTGAAAAATTATTGGAACAGGAGGAAAAATAAGTGTTTCTTGAAAATCTTGCAATAGCCGCAAAACAGGTAGGCATTCTTTATATTCTCGTTGCAGTCGGTTTTGTCTGCGACAAGATTGGTCTTTACAAAGAAAAAACTGCAAGACTTTCAAATGACCTTCTTTTCTACATAATTACTCCTTGTGTTATTATCACTGCATTTATGTCAATGGATAACACTCCCGAAAACTATAAGAAACTTCTTCTTGCTTTTGTTTTTGCAGTAGTTCTCCAGGTTGTAGGTGCAATTATAGCAATTCCCTTTTTCAGAGATAAATCAAAAAGTGACAACAGTATTTTCAAGTTTGCATCAAACTACGGCAACGTAGGTTATATGGCACTTCCTCTTGCAAATGCAGTTTTAGGTGCAGAGGGCGTTTTCTATTGCTCAGTTGTGGTAATGGTGTTTAACGTTTTCTCGTTTACTCACGGTATTATGGTAATGACGGGACAAAAGAAATTTGATGCAAAAAAACTTATTTTCAATCCCGGTACAATTGCCGTGCTTATCGGCCTTCCGCTGTTTATTTTCGGAATAAAGCTTCCTGAAATTATAAATGCTCCCGTAGATTATCTTGCATCTCTCAACACTCCCATTGCAATGATTTTCTTCGGTACTTACCTTGCAAACACAGACCTGAAAACAATGTTCAGTGAAAAAAGAATCTATCTTACAGCACTTCTCAAACTCATTGTTCTTCCTCTGTGTATGTTGGGACTTTTCAAACTTTTCGGTGTTACGGGTACACTTGTTCCCGCAATCATCCTGTCATCTTCAGCGCCCAGTGCCAACAACACTGTAATGTTTGCGGCAAAATACGATAAGGATGCACCTTGCGCATCAAAGGTTGTGGCAATGGTAAGCTTCATCAGTATCCTTACAATGCCCGTTATGATTGCACTTGGGCAGCAGGTTGCTTAAAATGGAAAAGATAAGAGAAATAATCGGAAACTATTGCGAAGTATTCGGCTTCTGCTCGTTTGATATCATAAAAGACAGACTCATTGATTGCAGAGCAAAGAAGAGAATGCCTGAAAATGCAAAAACAGTAATAACCTTGCTTTTTCCCTATTATCTTGGCGAGGAATCATACGAAAACATAAATGTGTCACGTTATGCGGCAGTAAGCGACTACCATACGGTTGCAAACAGATATCTGTCAGTTATCTGTGAAAAGTTAAAGGAAAAATATCCTGAAAATCAGTTCGTTTTCTTTGCGGATAATTCACCTGTTCCCGAAGTTTTTGTTGCGGCAAAATCAGGTCTCGGAATGATGGGAAAAAACGGACTTTTCATAAATGAAAAATACGGCTCCTGGGTGTTTATCGGTGAAATTATCACTGACCTGCACATTCCCGCTGAGGACATAGAAATAAAAAGCTGTCCCGACTGCGGAAAGTGTAAGGAAGCTTGTCCCACAGGAGTATTGAAAGAAGAAAAATTTAACCCTGACAAGTGTCTTTCCCATATCACACAGAAGAAAGGCGAAATTCCCGAAGAGTACAAAAAGATGATGAAAAATCTCGGTTGTGCCTGGGGATGTGATGAGTGTCAGAAATCCTGTCCATTCAACAAAAGGGCAGAAAAAACAACAATAAAAGAATTTGTTGAAAACTTTAATCCCGTTGTCACAAAGGATACTCCCATTGAGGGCAGAGCCTTTGAGTGGAGGGGAGAAAAAGTGATTAAAAGAAATATTGAGATTCTGGAAGATTAGTTATGAATTTTGAAAACAGAGAATATGACTCAAAATTTAAAGAACTTATATCATCTGCTTTTGACAGCGGAAGGCTTCCTCATGCGATAATACTTGAAGGTGCAAACGAGAATGCACGTCATCTCTTTGCAAAAACACTTGCAAAAGCACTTGTGTGCAGTGAAAGTACAAATTCCATAAAACCCTGCAACAAGTGTGCAAACTGCCTGAAAGCAGAGTCAGATTCTCACGTTGACATAAAAACAGTTGAAGGCACAAACAAGTCAAAGACAGTTTCTGTTGAAGACATCAGACGTGTCAGAAGCGACGCTTACGTTGTGCCTAATGAGGCTGAAAAAAAGGTATACATCATAACATCTGCACATAAGATGAATGAAACGGCAATGAACGCTTTCTTGAAGGTTCTTGAAGAACCGCCCTCTTATGTGAATTTTATTCTTGAATGCGAAGATAAGGCAATGCTTCTGCAGACGGTGAAATCAAGGTGTGTTTCATTCAGAATGGGTGACCTGACTGATGACAGCGTTACAAAGAAAAAGCTTGAAAAATCATATGAAAATGCAGAGCTTATCGCAAAGGCAATTGCCTCAGGCAGTGAAATCGAGATGATGAAGACTCTGGGAATTTTTGAAAAAGACAAAGAAGCCTTGAAATTGGCTCTTGAAGAAGTTATACTTATTCTCAGGGACAGTGTTGCCTTTAAAAGCGGTGCAGACAACTGCCTTTCAAGTAACAGGGAAACGGCAATGAGCCTTTCTTCAAATATGACTTCGGAAAAAATTATAAATGCAATGAACATTGTCAGTGATACACTTGGCAGTATGCAGTTTTTTGCAAATCAGAATTTGCTTTTAGCACGGCTTTCCAGCCGTTTGAAACAGGAGGTATAAACAATATGGCTGAGGTAATCGGTGTAAGATTCAAGGATGTAGGTAAAGTCTATTTCTTTGACCCTGACGGAAAACAGCTTAAAAAATTTGATAAAGTTATTGTTGAAACTGCACGCGGTATTGAGTGCGGTGAAGTTGCAGCAGAAAACCGTGAGGTTGAAGATGAAAAAATAGTTCATCCTCTTAAAAAGCTTATCAGAATTGCAACTGAAAAAGATTTGCAGACAGTTGCTGAGAATAAGGAAAAAGAGAAAAAAGCATTTGACATCTGCCTTGAAAAAATTGAAAAGCACGGACTTGATATGAAATTGGTAGAAGTTGAATATACATTTGATAACAGCAAAATTCTCTTTTACTTTACATCAGACGGCAGAGTGGATTTCAGAGAGCTTGTAAAAGACCTGGCATCAGTTTTCAGAACAAGAATAGAACTCCGTCAGATTGGTGTAAGGGACGAATCAAAAATGGTGGGTGGTCTCGGTATGTGCGGAAGACCTCTTTGCTGTTCAAGTTTTCTGGGAGATTTCCAGCCTGTTTCAATCAAAATGGCAAAGGAACAGGGGCTGTCACTTAACCCCACAAAAATCAGTGGTACCTGCGGAAGACTTATGTGCTGTCTTAAATATGAGCAGGAGGCTTATGAGCATCTTCTCAAGGTAACACCCAAAGTCGGAGCCATTGTGGAAACAGACGAGGGTAAGGGTACTGTAGCAGAAGTAAATCTTCTCAGAGGTAAGGTCAAGGTAAATCTTGACAGAAAACCGGGTGCTGCACCTCAGAGTTTTGACAGACGCGATGTGAAGATTATCAAGGATGGTCACATCAAGGTTGAAAAGTCGGAACTTGAAGCACTTAAGGGTATTGAGTCATAATTTACAAAAAGTACTTGATTTTTGTAAAATATGTGATAGAATAGGTTTATACAATGAAAAGGGAGGTTACGAACAATGGCTTATATCATCAACGACGAATGCATTTCTTGCGGCGCATGTGCAGGTGAATGTCCCGTAGAGGCTATCTCTGA
>JAZRQI010000184.1:0-8486 GCA_045649705.1 Acutalibacteraceae bacterium | reverse complement strand
GGTGTATATATGCCAGTTGTTTTCTTCATAGTGCTTTTCAAAAACTGCAAGTTCAATAGCATAAATATAGAACTCATCGTTTTCAAGCTCCGGGAGTGTAAATGAAATGCCTTTTCCAGTTCCGATATCCTTCGCTGTAAGCGTATTGCCGGACATTGAGATTTTCATAATGTCATCCTGAGCAAATACTGTAATGCACGACAACAACAGGCACAGAGAAACAATGGCAATTATTACTCTCTTCAATTTTTCTCACACCTCCGTATATTTAATTTGGATTAATAATAGCGATTATATCGTCTCCGTAATCGCCGTTTTTATATTCCGACTTATTACTATGCGAATCCTTGCCACAGCTTGAAATGATAACAAGCCCCGGCATAGAAGTTGCGTCAGCTCCGGAATATGTGTATATGTAAAATTCATACTTGTTGCCCCAGGGATCTTCCTTGACCTTTGTTTTGAGCGTGACGCTTTTCTTATCATCTGAAATTGTGTCAATTTCAACATCACAAGAAAGATATTTGCTGTTTAAAAGCTCAACAACAGCATTTATAACATCCTCGTAATTGCTGTCAGGTTCTGCCTTTATTGTTTCATAGTCCGTGAGATAACTCTTAAATCCATTGCTAAAATCACGCATTTCGGATTCGCACATATCTATTCTGTTGTTCTGCCAGAGTGTATTAACACCCACGGCAGTTCCTACAAGCAAAATCCCGCTTATTGCTAAAACTGCAAGTATTTCAACAAGTGTGAAGCATTTCTTCTTATTCATTAGCTATTACCTCTGTAATTCTGATAATTTTCATACTCAATTATTGCTTCGGTTGTATCAATATAAGCGTGTATGCTTGCGATGTCTTCCTCAGTCTCATCAAAAGGAACACGCACCGCATATAAATTGCTTATCTTGACATTTGCCATAACCTCGCCGCCTCTGTATTTTGATTTCACAGTTATAAAAACCGGCTTAAGCTTACTCTTCTTTTCTGTATCATCATCTGATACGGAAAGTAAAAAATCGTATTCTGTACACATACGGCTGAGCTTAAAACTTTCTTTATCACCGTATGTATTTATTCCAAATTCAATTGTGCCGTTATTTATATAATCCAGATATCCAACACCTGCAAGATAGTCCTTACTTTCGTTTTCGATAATCCGGATAGGCACTAAATCGGTATCTTCTGATACACGAATTTCTTCAAGCAGATAAGGAGAATAATCATCGATTACACCATACCCGCCGTCCTCGTTTTTTGTATATGCCAAAACAAGGTCTTTGTTTGAAAGATAGTTTAAAAACAATCCGACAGATAAATCAACACCGCTTTCTGAAACATATCTGTCTTCCAATCTCTGATATTCTGTTTTTGCGTTAAATTTACTATTTGATGCAATAGATAAAACGGCAGCACCGCAACATACAATAATAAGGGCAATGATTACTGTAAACCCTATACTGGCTTTCTTTTTCATTTAATCAGACTCCTTAATGCAATTACTTCTCGGCAGTATTGAAATTTCAAAATCTTTTTTCCGCTGATTTACTTCCACATCATTTTTTACGGTACCAAGATTAAGTTTAAGAAGACCGTCTTCAAATAGGAATTTACTTTCATCCGCATCTATATCAATAAGCCTTTTATCCTTAAAGGCAAGATAGTCTACAGGATAAGATTCCACAATAGAATACTTAAGATTGTACCCTGAGCTTCCACGTTCTTTGATTTCAAGACATTTGCCGTCATCAGATATTTTTATTCCTTCCGCAGATTGAACTTCTCTTGTAAGAAAATATACCGTTTCATTTAGAGTTGCTCGATTTGTTCCCTCTGTCTGTCCTGTAAACAGTGTCCAGGATATAAGAGTTACTGCAGATAATCCAATAACTGCTAGCATGCCGAATATTGTAGAAGAAAACAAGGTTTCAACAATTGTAAAGGCCTTCTTTTTTTTCAATTTAGTATCACCACCGTCGTAATTTTTGTATTAGGTTCGTTGCCGCCGATATCTATTTTAAAAGCATTGGCTGTTTTGGGCATAAGGCTTGGAGAAATCGAATTACTCTCTGCATTTACAACGGTATAACTCCCGTCTGCATTAAGTTCTATTTCACCAATCCCTACTGCTGATATCTTCATTTCTTTTCCTTGTGAAAACTCATAGAGCTGAGGCAGTGTCCTTACCTCAGCTCTGAGTTTCTCAACAGTGCTTATGTTGGACATGACCGACTTCATTTGCACATCTCTTTCGTAGGTTGTCTTTAAATAGGCGGATGAAAAGACTAATGCGGCCATGCCAACAGCACTTATAATCAGCACACTAACCAAGCTTTCAACAAGTGTGAATGCTGACTTTTTCATATTGTTTATGCACCTGTTGCATATTCTACAGCTGCTGTATCAGCTTCTGTATCAACGTCAATTGTTGCACTTGCACCACCATCGGTAATTGTAATTGCTTCGGATTCAATGTTAGTGCTAAAGCCCTGAGTAGCAGATTCAATCTGTCCATCAACAAATGTTACAACCAATACATAGTTATCTTCGGTTTCGTCAAGCAAGCTGTCTTTGCCGTTTGATACAAAGATAATAGCACCATTGTTAGGGTTGCCATCATCTGATTTTGCCAACTGAATGGTATAAGCCTGATTCCACTGATCCTGTTTGTAGCAATCACCGTCTGTCTTAAACTGAATTGCTTTATCAAGATATAAGTTAATACCGTTTGGTCCTGTAAGTTCTGCAACGGTATCAAAGTCACTAAGACCAGCGTTTTCACGAAGAATCTGTTCTGCTGCAAGTTCAAATGATCTGAAGTCGGTCTTTACGCCGGTTTCACGGGCTTTATCACCTGCAAAGTCGATTCTCGGAACGAGTGTTACGAATAAAATACCGATTACTGCTACTACGATCAGGATTTCAACGAGCGTAAATGCGCGTTTCTTCTGATTATCCTTCTTGCCGTCGTTTGCTTTTTTACTCCAAAATTTCATCATTGATTTTACCATTGTTAAGTACCTCCAAAATTAAATAAATATTTTTAAATTTTATATATAAATATCCGAAGCAGCAAACAAAAAAGCTCCGCCTATACTTTTAAGCGATACTCCGGATAGTTATATTTTGTTATACGCCCATATTCGAGGTCATCTCGAACATAGGAAGGAAAATTGCTATGACAACTGTGCCGGCAAGAATACCAACCACAACTATCATCAGCGGTTCTATCAGGCTTGTAATCCTTTTTAGACTGACATCAACCTCTTTTTCATATTGCTCTGCTATTTTGTCAAGTACCTCAGTGATTTTACCTGAACTGATACCTACTTCAATAAGCTGGAGCATCATTGACGGGAAATGTCCTGCTTTTGCAAGTGCAGCCGCAAGATTCATACCTGATATTTCTACAAGGCGGGCAGCCTTTTGAATTTCTTTTGCAATTTTTTTGTTTTTAATTGCAGAAACAACAATGCCAAGCGAGCTTACAAGAGTAATTCCGCTTTTTTGCATAGCAGAAAGGTTTCTGCAGAACTTACTGAGTTCTATTTTTTCAAGCATGCTTCCTACAATTGGAATCTTAAGCTTGTGCGTATCCACAGCTAATCTGAACAGGTCATTCTTCATTGCAATTCTGTATGCTATGACACCTGCGATAATACCAATAATCAGATATGGCGTTAATGCTGCCATACCATTTGATGCGCCGATTACTATTTTTGTTATAAGCGGAAGTTCTCCGCCCATCGAAATCAGTGTTTCGGCAAGTGATGGTACTACAACAGTCATCATAACCCAGAGCACAACAACCATTACAACACAAATGATAATCGGATACATCATTGCACTTTTGATTTTGCTTTTGAACTCTATTTCTCTTTCATACTGGCTCATAAGCCTTGAAAGAGTATTAAGAATACTACCCGACTCTTCACCTGCTTTTAACTGTTCAACAGTTGCATTATCAAACTGACCACTACTGTTGGCCGCTGCACTTAAAGTTGAACCTCTGCGGACCGAATCTGCTATTTTTCCCGCAAGGCCTTTAAGCGATTTATTAACACCGGTATCTCTGATATTAATCAGCGACTCATGAAGAGACATACCGGCTTCAAGCATAAACCTGAGCATCGTAAAAAACTCAAGCTTAGTCTTTTTGTTTGTCCTTACAGATAGGCTGTAAAGGGTTTTTCGGATATTTAAGATATCCTGCATTTCAGAAAGGACTATAATATCCTCTCCTCGTTTTTTCAATGTGCTTTCTGCAGTTTCTATATTGTCGGCAGTTATGATGCCTTTAAATATCTTACCGTCTGCATGATTGCGGGTTTTATATTCAAAGTATTGCATCAGAATCACTCTCCGTTTTGTTCAGGAAACTGTTTTCAAAAGAAGGCTCATTGTACATAATAAGACAAACCGTAACATTTAATCTCATCTGCTGACCTGCTTTATACTCGGTCGATGGTTTCTCGTTTTGCGTATTTGTCAAGAAAACAACCTTATACGGTTTCTGTGTTGTATAAGAGGTCTGCTGGAGTAAATCATTTAATCTGTCCTCTATGCTTTCCGGCTGTTTGTCTTGGGCTGGTGGTGTGATTGGATCCGCTGGTGTGTCTGGCGTGACAGGGGCTTGCTGCTGCGGTATTTGTTCTGCACCTGGCCCTGGAACCGGGGTTTCTGCTTCTGAGGTCTCCTGGTGTTCCTGCTGCTCATCGGTCTTTTCCTCCTCATCTTCTTTTTCTTTATACCATGGCAGTTCGCTCAAATCATCAAAGAATCTTTTCAGGTAATCATAACCCTCATTTTGTCTGTATGACATTGAACCAAAACTGCACTTGATACCGATGTTATTTATATCTTCTAAAACTTTGTTAATATCTACGCTGCTTCCTTTTAATTCAAAATCGAAAACAGTTCGGTATATACCATCCTTAGCTTCGGTACCAAGATCATTAAACCCTGATACGGTAACATTGTTCTCTTTTGCCGAATCGCCTAAGAAAACGAGAAATTCTTCGTTTGTGGCTGTTAATCCGCCGGACAGACTCTTTATATTATTAACACTGTCCTTTACTTCCTTTTCCTGTTTTTTTAGACTTTCCGTTTGTTCTTGGAGCGGCTCTAAATCACCGGCAAGATTCTGAATTGATTGTTTGTTTTCTTCAAGCTCTGCAATCTTTGCTGTTGCAGGTATCCATAAAGCCTGATACCCAACATAAATCCCGACCGCAAAAGCTAAAACAAGCAAGATAATTTTATCTCTGAATGTCAGTGTCAACGGTACACACCTCCTGTCACTTTGATTTCAAATATGTTATAAATCCCATTTTCGATTTTATGTTCTTCGATTGCAGTGATTTCTGCATTTGACAGATACGATAAATGGGTTATATCATAAATAAATTTAGAAATAGATTCCTGACTGCTTCCAAAGCCTCGAATAACAATCTCTCTGCCCGAAAGATCTTCTGTGTATTCGATTTTAGGCTTTACTGCTCCATCTTCAGTTGTTTCATCGGTCTTTTCGTCTCCGGATTCCTTATCTTCCTCTTTATCTTTTTCCTTTGTTTCTTTCTTATCATCTTCCGTTTCTTCCTGAACACCTTCATTTATGAGTCTTTCGGTTGAATCCACAGAAATGATATAAACATCCGATGGACGATGTGCTTCCAGGTCGTACATAAAGAGCGAGAACGGAAAACAATCATTTTCATAATCCTTCAGGAAGGCTTCATAATTTGCTATATTTTCTTTAAGGGTTTTTATTGTTTCCTGTTCTTTATTGTACTTCTGATTATCAGCAATGATTTTGTTCGTCTGGATTGTAAGGATTCCAATCTGACAGTACTGAATCATAAGGAGCAAAATAAAAAAGCCTGCAATAATCGCGACCGTGAATTTGAGATATTTATTTGCGTACTTATTCTTTGCCTCCGGGGGAAGCAAATTAAGTTTCTTTTTTTCGTTCATTGTCTTCCTCCTTTACAGCATCGGATAAATACACAATCCGAGAGCGTTTATATATGCACCTGAAAAGTCTACATCATCAATTTCAAGAAGGTATCCCTTGCCTTCTTTTTCATCCATTGAGTGGAACATAACCTTTTCAACTACTAAGTCAAGTCTTTCGCCCAGCTTCTTATCAAAGCCTTTTATGATATTTCCTGTATAGTAAATTTTAGAAACAACAAGCTCGTTTTTAGAACACAGGTCGATTACCCTTGAAATATCATTTATTGTATAATCATCGACATCGCTTACACATCGCCTGTAAACTTCAAGACTTAGTTCATCAAAAAACTCACTAATGATATTATCTGCAAGGTCTGTATATTCACCCACGTTCATAAGCGCTCTGATAATTTCAGGCTTTCCTGCTTCCTCCTGGGCAGCAAACAAACTCTTTATATAAGAGTTAAAGCCAATGTCAATACTTCTCGTATATACTGCCATACCTTCTGAAAAAGCAGTAATGCGAGTTGAGTTTGTACCAAAGTCAACAAACAATCTGTTTAAATGTTCGTATTCATCAAAGAACAGCTCAGATAGACAAATCTGATTATATACGCTGCTGACTATTGTTTTTACCTTAAGCTTATGCTTATCAAAGCCTGCAACAAGATCTGCAGCGACGCTCTTCTGAACGGCAGAAAGCAGATAGTAATATACCGTATCTCCGTCCTCTTCACGCATACCAAGGAACGCATAATCAACAATATGAGTTATGGGATTTGCTCTGCCGAAGGTCATATGGTCCTTTTTGATAATCTTCGGAATCTCAGATTTCTTTTTGTTTTTAATTGTGATAATCTTGCTTTCGCAAAGTTCTGACGGAAGTGAAACTGAAACATCTTTTTTGCCGGAACCGGAGAACTCATCATCAATCCTTGATGCAAGCTCTGAAAAGTCAATGCCGTTTTCATCTACAAGACCTTTACTTCCAATGATTCTTGCATCGGTAACTGTAATCTTTTTTGCCTCGTAATGAACTTCCAAAACCTTTGTTTCATACATTCCAATGTCTACAATTAACTTGTTTTTCTTAATAATATTATTTTTAATTAAAACATCCAATGCACTATTTACCTCCTTCTTTATAACTCATCAAAGAACACGGTTCTGTGAACCTCTTCAAGTGTCGTAATTCCCTGAAGGGCTTTTTGAATTCCGTCTTCCTGAATTTTTTTCATACCGTTTCTTATGGCAGCCTGCTCTATTTCAAGAGTTGTTCCGCCCTTATCCAATATCTCAGCAAGTTCATCATTCATAATAAGGAACTCCTGAATTGCAACCCTGCCTTTATAGCCTTCGCCATTACATTTCTTACATCCCTTACCTCTGTAAAGCCTTACATCCTTATCACCGCACTTTAATACTTTTCTGAACGGAGAGTCATTCGGAAGCAGATATTCTTCTTTGCAATGCGGACATATTCTTTTTGCCAAGCGCTGATTGATAACAGCAATAAGTGTTGATGAGACCATATATGGTTCAACACCCATTTTAACAAGTCTGAGGATTGAAGATGCTGCACTGTTGGTATGTAGTGTCGAGAAAACCATGTGACCGGTGTTTGCAGCATCAAATGCGATAGATGCTGTTTCCATGTCACGAATCTCTCCTACAAGTGCTACTTCAATATCCTGTCTGAGTCCGCTTTTAAGAGCTTGCGGGAATGTTACACCCATTGCAGGATTTATCTGGACCTGAACAATACCGGGAATACGATATTCAATTGGATCTTCGAATGTAATGATACACCTGTCGGTTGTGTTCAGGACTGAAAGTGCTGCATAAAGGGATGTACTCTTACCGGATCCGGTAGGTCCTGTCAGAAGAATAATACCTTTTGGTTTTTCAATAATCTTTAGGAACTTTTCTTCATTTTCCGTTGTGAAACCTATCATTGAAACATCAAGACTCATTTTGTTCTGGTCAAGAACTCTGACTACGAGGTTTTCACCGTTTACTGCAGGAATTACCGAAACACGGAGGTCAACAAACTTACCGAAAATATCAAGTCGGCAGTTACCGTCTTGAATACTCTTTGAAGTGTTTACATCAAGGTTGGACATCGTTTTTATTCGGTTTATAATCTGCCTTGCTGTAGACATCGGAAGCTTATGTTCAATCTTTAACGAACCGTCACTTCTGTATCTTACATAGAAGGCATCTTCTTGCGGTTCAAAGTGAATATCCGAGATTCTGTTTTCTACTGCATCGCGGAATATCTTATTAACCCAGTTTACTATAGCAGACGAATCATTTTCAGCAATATCATAGACAACATTGCTTGTCATGTTATCGCCTGAAATTCCAAACTCCTCCGCATCAACTGAAGTTTCTTCCCTGAATACTGAATCAATCAGTTTATGTATTGCAGCATCCGTAGTAATAACATACGAAAACCTTGAACGGTATCCCGTCTTGTCTCTTACAAAGTCCTCGACAAACAAAAGTTCTGACGGCTCTGATGTA
>JAZRQI010000183.1:0-6703 GCA_045649705.1 Acutalibacteraceae bacterium | reverse complement strand
GAGCTTGCAAGCGGTTCTTTCTCTGAAACAGACAAAGGTCTTACTCCTTTCGGCAAAGAGGCTGTAAATGAAATGGTGAAATACGGGATTGTTCCCGATGTTTCCCATCTTGGTGACAAATCCTTTTATGATTTATGTGAGTTTACGGATTTTCCGTTTATTGCAAGTCACTCAAATGCCTACAGTGTTAATCCTCACGTAAGGAACCTGAAAGATGAACAGATAAAAGAAATTGTAAGAAGACAGGGTCTTATCGGTCTTAATTTTTATAATACATTTTTGGGTGAGGGCAATTCTTCACAGATGCTCATAAAACACGCTGAACACATACTGAACCTGGGCGGAGAAAATGTCCTTGCAATGGGCAGTGACTTTGACGGTTGTTCCATAAATCCCGAAATCAGTGGAATAGAGAAAATGGGAAGTCTTTATGAGTGCTTCTGTGACCATTTCGGCAAGATTCTCACAGAAAAAATCTTTTTTGAAAATGCAGAAAGATATTTCAATTCTCAGGTATTTACTAAATAGATAAATTATGTTATAATTATACGAATATATCCAAAAAGAGGGATGCTTAATGAAGTACACAAGCACAAGAAACAAAGCAGTGTCAGTTGACGCTGCAAAAGCGATTTCTCAGGGAATCTCAGAAGACGGAGGTCTTTTTGTACCCCAGTCTTTCCCTCAGATTTCACTTGAAGACATCAAAAAGATGTCAGAAATGTCTTACATCGACAGAGCAAAAGAAATCCTGTCACTTTACCTTACCGATTTCACTGCAGAAGAAATTTCTGACTGTGTAAACGGCGCTTATGAAGCAGGTAAATTTGACAGCGAAAAGGTAGCACCCGTTGTGCCTTTTACAGATGTTTCTTATATCCTTGAACTGTTCAGAGGTCCTACCTGTGCATTCAAAGATATGGCACTTCAGCTTTTGCCCTATCTTCTCACAGTTTCTGCAAAGAAAACTGCTGACGGCAAAAAAATCGTAATTCTCGTTGCAACATCAGGTGATACAGGTAAAGCTGCTCTTGAAGGCTTCAAGGATGTTGAAAACACATCAATCCTTGTTTTCTATCCGTCAGACGGTGTAAGTCCTATGCAGAAATTGCAGATGACTACTCAGGAAGGTAATAACGTAAGCGTCTGTGCAATTGAAGGTAACTTTGACGATGCTCAGAGCGGTGTTAAGAAAATTTTCACAGACAAAGAAATCGGTGCAAAACTTGCTGAAAACAATATGCAGTTCTCTTCTGCAAACTCAATTAACTGGGGCAGACTTGTTCCTCAGGTAGTTTATTATGTTTCTGCTTACTGCGATTTAGTTGCTGACGGCAGAATCGTAGCTGGTGAAAAAATCAATATCGTTGTTCCTACAGGTAACTTCGGTAACATCCTTGCAGCATACTATGCAAAACAGATGGGACTTCCTGTGAATAAGTTTATCTGTGCATCAAATGCAAACAATGTTCTTACTGACTTTATCACAACAGGTGAATATAACAGAAACCGTGAATTCTTCACAACGACTTCACCTTCTATGGATATTCTCATTTCATCAAACCTTGAAAGACTTCTCTATCATCTTACAGGTTCTGACGATAAAGCAGTAGCATCTATGATGGATAAACTTGCAACTGAGGGTAAATATACAGTAAGTGAAGAAGTTTTAAATGCTCTTAAAGAAGACTTCGATGCAGGTTGCTGCTCAGACGAAGAAGTGTCACTTACAATCGAAAAGAGTTTCAATGATAAAAAATATCTTCCCGATACTCACACTTCTGTTGCAATCAAGGTTTACGAAGATTATATTGAAAGAACAGGCGACGACACAGTTACTGTTATTGCAGCAACTGCGAACCCCTACAAATTCTCAAAAGCAGTTCTTTCATCAATTGAAAAAGATTATGTATGCTCTGACGAATTTGAAACTGTCAGTGAACTTGCTCGGGTTTCAGGCGTAAAATGTCCCGAACAGCTGGCAACTCTCAAAGGTAAAGAGCCCAGATTTACTGACATCTGCAAGAAACCCGAGATGACTGAGGTCGTTTTTAAAATGTTGGGAATCTGATGAAGTTATCTGCAGTCTTCACAGTTTTTGAATGTTGAGCAGTAAGTCTCGCTTGAATTACAAGCAGTGCTTGAGCCTACATTGATGTGACCTGCAACACACTTCTGTCCGTCTTCGTTGTAAACGCAGTTTTTAGCGTTACAAGAGATTTCTCTGATAATATCTTTTTCCATTTCGTTTTCGCCTCCGTTTTAAATTTGCTTATATAAAGCACTTTTATTGTTCGCCTTTTTCCGTTATTTATTCAGAAAGGAAAAACCTTATGTCGTTATATGCTATCGGTGATACACACCTGTCTTTCGGTTCTGACAAGCCTATGGATATTTTCCGCGGTTGGCAGAATTTTGAAGAAAGACTCGAAAAAAACTGGAACAACCTTGTAACAGATGACGACATTGTTATAATTGCAGGGGACATTTCATGGGCGATGAACCTAGAGGGCGCGAAAGAGGATTTCAGATTTCTTGATAAACTGAGCGGCAAAAAACTGATAATGAAAGGCAACCACGATTATTGGTGGAGTACCAAAAGGAAAGCCGATACTTTCTTTGAAGAAAACGGTTTTTCGACTCTCGGTATTCTGTTTAACAATGCGTACCGTTTTGGTGACGTATCTGTGTGCGGTACGAGAGGTTGGTTCTACGACGGAGAGAAAGATAACAAGGTTCTTCTCAGAGAGGCGGGCAGACTGAGGATGTCCATTGAGGAAGCAAAAAAGCTGGGCGGTGAGCCGGTTGTGTTTCTTCATTATCCGCCCCTTAACCAGGAAGCAGTGTGCGAGGAGATTTACAACGTCCTTGTGGAAGAAGGCATAAAGCGTTGCTATTATGCCCATCTTCACGGTCCGTCACAGAATTTTGCCTTCACAGGTGAGCGTGACGGTATAAAATTCTCACTTATATCGGGCGATTTCCTTAATTTTTGCCCAAAACTCATTGAAAAAATCTGACTTTTTGTGACGAATTGACGATATGTTAACAAAAGGTTGAAAAATTGGAAATTATTTGATAAAATAAATCAGTTAATATTTACTTTGTAAAAAGGATATGGAGGACTAAAAAATGAGCTTGAAATCAGCAAACAAAGTTGAAACAAACGTTTATTCAGTTGAGGTTGAAATTTCAGCAGAACAGCTCAAAGAAGCTACTGTGAAAGCATACAACCAGAACAAAAAGAAAATTGCACTTCCCGGCTTCCGTAAAGGTAAAGCTCCCAAGGCAATGATCGAAAAAATGTACGGCAAAAACTTCTTCTATGAGGATGCTCTTGACATTCTCTATCCCGAAGTTGTAGGTGCAGCAATCGACGAAGCAAAGCTTGAAATCGTTGCAGCTCCCTATGATGTGGAAATCACAAAGCTTGACGAGGAAGGCGCAGCTCTTACTCTTAAAGTTATTGTAAAACCCGAAGTTGAACTCGGAACATACAAAGGTCTTAAAGCAGAAAAAGAAGCTACAGACGTAAAAGACGAAGAAGTTGATGCAGAAATCAAAAATCTTCTTGAAAGAAACTCACGTCTTGTAACAGTTGAAGACAGAGCAGTAGTTAAAGGTGATATCACAGACATTAACTTCGAAGGCTTTGTTGACGGCGTTGCATTCGAAGGCGGTAAAGGTGAAAACTTCGACCTTGAAATCGGTTCAGGTCAGTTCATCCCCGGTTTTGAAGACCAGATCATCGGTCACAACGCAGGTGAAGAATTCGATGTTAACGTAACATTCCCCACAGAATACACACCTGAACTTGCAGGTAAAGAAGCTGTATTCAAAGTTAAAGTTAACGAAATCAAAGCAAAAGAATATCCCGAACTTGATGATGAATTTGCAAAAGACGTAAGCGAATTCGATACACTTGATGAACTCAAAGCTGACATCAAAGCAAAAATCGGTGAAAGCAAAGAACAGAGATCAAAGGACGCTTTTGAATCAGCACTCCTCAAACAGGTTTGCGAAGGCGCAAAAGTAGAAATTCCTCAGGTTATGATCGACGATAAAGCAGCTGAAATGAAACAGCAGACAGAACAGCAGATGGCTCAGCAGGGCCTTGCACTTGATATGTACCTTCAGTATATGGGTCTTTCAATGGACAAATATATGGAAGACGTTAAGGCTCAGGCTGAAATTCAGGTTAAGACTCGTCTTGCACTTGAAAAGATTGTTGAAGTTGAAGCAATTGAAGCAACAGATGCTGACGTTGATGCAGAATTTGCAAAATATGCTGAAATGTACAAAATGGATGTTGAAACACTCAAGAAGTTCATCAACCCCGAAGAACTCAAAAAAGACCTTGCTATCGGTAAGGCAGTAGATTTCATCATCGAAAATGCAAAAGTAGGCAAACCCGCTGCAAAGAAAACAACTAAGAAAGCTGCAGCAGACGGCGAAGAAAAACCCGCAGCAAAAAAGACAACAACAAAGAAAACAACAACAAAAAAAGCTGCTGACGGCGAAGAAAAAGCAGCAAAGAAACCCGCTGCAAAGAAAACAACAAAGAAAAAAGAAGAAGCTGCTGAATAATTAAGGCAAAATCTTCCTATAATCTAAAAGTAATATTTTTAAAGGAACAGACACTTAAATTTCTTCATTACAGACGGAAAAATAAGTGTCTGTATCTAACTTTGAAGGAGGCGTACTTAATGAGTTTAGTACCTTATGTAGTAGAACAAACAAACAGAGGAGAACGTTCATACGATATTTTCTCCCGTCTTCTCAGTGACAGAATCATCGTTCTTTCAGACGAGGTGAACGATGCAACAGCGAGTATCGTTGTAGCACAGCTTCTCTTCCTTGAGGGACAGGATGCAGATAAAGACATCAGTCTTTACATCAACAGCCCCGGCGGTTCAGTAACTGCAGGTCTCGCAATTTACGACACAATGCAGTACATCAAGTGTGACGTTTCAACAATTTGTATGGGTATGGCTGCTTCAATGGGCGCATTCCTCCTCTCTTCAGGTGCAAAAGGCAAGCGTTTTGCACTTCCCAACAGTGAAATTATGATTCATCAGCCTCTCGGCGGTGCAAAAGGTCAGGCAACTGAAATTGAAATCGCTGCAAGACACATTCTCAAAACAAAAGAAAACCTTAACAGAATCCTTGCTGAAAACACAGGCAAACCCATTGATGTTATCGCAAGAGATACAGACCGTGACAATTTCATGAGCGCACAGGAAGCAATGGAATACGGCCTTATCGATAAGGTTATTTACAAAAGATAATTGGAGTAACTGACAATGGCGAAAAATGATGGCACAAAAAGTTCCGTCTTTTGCTCATTCTGCGGTAAAAGTCAGGCTCAGGTGCGAAAAATGATAGCCGGTCACGGCGTATATATCTGTAACGAGTGCGTTGACCTCTGCCGTTCCATTATCGAAGAAGAAATGGGAATGAACAGAAAGAGAGCGTACAAAGCAGAAGTAAAAGAAAAACCTGCACTTCCCAAACCCCGTGAAATCAAGGCAAAACTTGATGAATACGTTATCGGTCAGGATGATGCAAAGGTTGTTCTGAGCGTTGCAGTGTATAACCACTATAAGAGAATCAATTCTCTCGACGACGGCGATGTTGATATTCAGAAAAGTAATGTTATTATGCTTGGCTCAACAGGTGTTGGTAAAACAATGCTTGCACAGACACTTGCAAAAACTCTGGATGTTCCTTTTGCGATTGCAGATGCGACGACTCTTACTGAGGCAGGTTATGTTGGTGAAGACGTTGAAAACATTCTTCTCAGACTCATTCAGGCTGCAGATTTTGACATCGAAAAGGCTGAAAGAGGTATTATCTACGTTGACGAAATTGACAAAATTGCAAGAAAATCCGAGAATCCCTCAATCACACGTGATGTAAGCGGTGAAGGTGTTCAGCAGGCACTTCTTAAAATCCTTGAAGGAACTGTTGCCAATGTTCCTCCACAGGGCGGAAGAAAACATCCTCAGCAGGAGTTTATTCAGATTGACACAACAAATATTCTGTTTATCTGCGGCGGTGCATTTGACGGTATTGAAAAAATCATCGAAAAACGTACAGGTAACAACGGAGTGCTTGGATTTGGTGCTGATGTCAAAGGCAAGAAAGAGAAAAAGGCTGACAACATCAGAAATAAGGTTATTCATCAGGATTTTGTAAAATTCGGTCTTATCCCCGAAATCGTAGGCAGACTTCCTATTGTCACAGTTCTTCAGGAACTTGACGAAACAGCACTTGTAAAAATTATGAAAGAGCCGAAGAATGCCCTTGTCAAGCAGTATGAAAAATTGTTTGGTATGGATGAAGTTGAACTTATCTTTGATGATGATGCACTTCTTGCAATAGCCAAGCAGACTCTTGAAAAAGAGACAGGTGCACGAGGACTTCGTTCAATCACAGAAAAAATTCTTCTTCCCATAATGTACGATATACCCTCAGATGAAAATGTACAGCGTGTGCAGATTACAAAAGAGTGTGTAGAAAACGGTGAAAAACCTATTATAATTTTCAAAGAAAATTAAATTGAAATCCCTTTTCTCTGAAAAGGGATTTTTTGTTTTCTATTGCAAAAATTTTTATTTGATGGTATATTTGAGTTGAAAGGGGAGTGATTATATGATGAAAAAAGTATATTTCTTTATTAGTTTTTTAGTTGCTGTATTGT
>JAZRQI010000182.1:0-6120 GCA_045649705.1 Acutalibacteraceae bacterium | reverse complement strand
AATAGCGGTCGGGGATTTTTTGGTTTATACCAAAGGAATCGAGTAAGTATAATCAGTGTACCAAACACCTGCAGAAAAACTTCTTGCTCTTATTTCAACTGTATCTTCATAAACCTCAATCATATAACCGGTGCCGTTTGCAATTCTTCCTCTGATGGTAAGATACATATACGTCGGAAGATTTACGCTGTGAAATGAACCGTCGGACTCAACACTGCAGTAGCCATAAGTATCAATCTGATCTTCATTTGTGAATCCGCTGTGAATATGACCTGTTATCATTATAACATTCTTATATTTTTTCAGAATGTTTTCTACAGCATCAGACTGATCACCGATTCCACCGTCGTCCGGCTCCATATCATCTTCACCCCATGTTTCGGGAAGGCCGTGAGTCTGATTAATGGGCCAATGACAAACAACAAAAATCGGAAGACCATCGGCTGAAGCTTTCTCCATTTCAGATTCAAGCCACGCAAGCTGTGAGTCACTCATATATGCAGCCGTTCTGTCAGTTTCGCTGGCAAGAACGATAAAAGTGTAACCGTTAATCTTAGTTGAATAATACTCATTATCAATCTTTCTGCCTGCAATTTTTTCATTATATTCAATGAAGTAATCGCGAGCAAGGTCATATTTGTCATCTTCGGTCCACGTATCATGATTTCCTTGCGCCAGAATTATATTTTCCGCAGGATCATATTTTGAAAAAGCTTTCTCAAGATTATCCCACTCTTCCTTTTCGCCGTGGTCAGTAAGATCACCTGCACAAACAAGAGCATCAAGTCTGCTATTGGAATTCTGCATATCGTTAAGACCGAATTCAAGCATCATAACCCTGAGCTTTTCATCCGTCATATGAATATCGGAAATTGTTGCAAAGTTAAGTTTGCAGTCCTCTTTAAGAGGTTTTGTGTCAGCAGTAAAGTCACCGAAAATTCCTGAAAAACCGATGCTGAGAATTGACAGAATAACTGCGAGGACACTTCTTATAAATGTAATCATTTTGTACACCTACTTTTGTTTTTTCTATAATAATATCAGAAAAGAATTATTATTTCAAGAGAGGTTTCCCAAAAAGTAATTTATGTACTTTCTGAAATCGGCATAGAAAGCATTTAACTTTTCAAGGAAAGCGTTTTCTTTCACTTCTTCTGTGTCATCAGGAGTAGTTGTTACGGTACTGTCAAATACAAATGTAAATCTTCCTCCCGGTGCCACATCACCGTTTGTGTAAAAATCCATAACGTCATCTTCCTGCATATTATCCGACCACTTGAAGTTGAATTTCACATCTTTGTCAGTAAGACCGAGAACACTTCTGTCAACGGAAATCTGAAGCACGTTACCTCTTACATTTATGTCACCCTCACCTGCTTTGTCGAAATTCCAACCGCCTGTTGATTTCTCAACTGTCGTCTTGTTGTTTTCAGGTGAATTTCTGTTAATCACAAACTCAAAGCCTTCCCAGTTTTCAGAAACGCCCGTTGTGTCAGTATCAATAAACAGTCGCATCCACGCACTGTCTGTTGCGGGTGTAAGGTAATCTTTCGTTTCAACATAGAAATAAACCTTTTCATCATCATAAGCCACTTTTGCACGGACTATATCGTTACGCATTGTGTGGTTTGTGTAGTGAGTGCCTTTCCATCCGTCATCGTTACGGCTTCTTGTTGAGCCTGTGTAGTGGTTATATTCAGGCTTTACGCTGTCCCACTGTGAAAGGTCACCGTCAATATCAATTGACTTTTCAGCACTTGTTTCAGGGTGATAATCAGTCCCCTTGTAGCGTCTTACATTTTCAACAAGCTGATAGTAATAGTAGTCTTTCAGTTCACCCTTTGACGGCTCAATATCACGGCTGTATTCAGGACTGAACTGGTCAGGGAAAGCGTTTTCTGTTCCGCTCCAGACGTCAAAACGTCCTGCAATCCACTCGTTAAAGCCTGTCACAAAGATAAAATCGGGATTTTTCTCAATGGCATAATCCCACTGCTGCTGGAAGTTCACTCCGTAGAAATGAGCGTTTTCCATTTTACTGTTAACAACTATTTCCTTACCGCCGTAAGTGTATGTATATGAATAGTCACCATCAGAGAATCCCCTGCCCTGAACGGTACCGACAGGGCAGTTCATAGCATTAAGACCGAATTCGTTTGCATTCTGTGCAACAGACACACAAATCTGCTCAACTGAGCCGTCGAGTCTTTTACCGAAAAGAGTCTGCTCATAATCCGAACACCAACCCCATGTATCGTCAAAGAAAGATGTATCCGTTGCGAAATATGTTGACTCATTCCCTCTGAAAGTAAAGAATTTCAGAATTTCTCTGTCAGTTTTATCAAAGATGTTAAGGCATCTCTGCTTTGCCATAACAAGAGGCTTACCCTCCCATTTAAACCACAGGTCTTCGTATCTGCCTTTTGAGTAGACATCATTATAAAGCTGTCTTAACTGTATACGCGTATCTTCTTCGCCTAAAAAGTTGAGAATGAAAGCCACCTGAGGAACGTCAACGCCCTCTGCTTTAGCCTCTGACCATACCTTGAAAAGCTTTTCGTAGCCCTCGGAGAAGGTAAGAGTGCTGTTTGTTGAATCAAAAATTACAACGTCAATGTCCGCGTCTGCAAGAAGCTCTGCGTGTTTACGGAGAACATATTCATCAAGGTTTGAATAGAAGCCGTAAAGGGGCTCGTCCCAGAAATAGGGTCTTCCGCTGTATGTGCCCTTCCATGCAGGGTGGTTAAAATCGTTGAGTGCCTCCGGGTATTTATCAAGGACACTGCCTGTTGTTATGGGAGTTGTGTCGGCTGTCCAGGGGTAATGCCATATCCAATAAAACATACCTACAAATTTTTCCTGTTTTCTGCCCGATGTAGCTGAATTATCGGAAAGTGTTCTGCCGAGACCGTCAACTGCAGTCCAGGTTGAGGGTTTTATCTCCGTTGCAGAAACAGAAACACTGAACACGCCGAAAGCAATTACGAAACAAAGAACTGATGATAAAAATCTTTTAAACATAGTTTTCACCCCAATAAAAAGTCTGAAACAAGCATTACTGCAAAGCCTACAAGAAGAGCGTATGTTGCACCTCTCTGACTGCCATGAGCGTGAGTTTCGGGAATCATTTCGTCACTGATAACATAGAGCATCGTTCCTCCTGCAAAAGCAAGAGCAAATGGAAGAATTGCCGAGGGTATATTCAGTGCGAAGTAGCCGAGAAGTGTTCCCGCAACTTCAACCAATCCTGTAATGAGAGCAGAAACAAAAGTCTTTTTAGGACTTACACCTGCTGCCAGCATAGGACCGATTATCACCATACCCTCAGGGATGTTCTGCAAAGCAATACCCCCTGCAATAAGCATAGCCTGAGTCGAATCGCCCGTTCCGAAGCTGACACCTGCAGCAATACCCTCAGGGAGATTGTGTATTGCAATTGCCGTAACAAAAAGCAGAACCTTACTGAGTTTTTCGTTGTTTGAGTGGTCTTCGTTATCTGCACCTACAAGTCTGTGCATATGAGGTACAAGCTTGTCGATAAAATTAAGCGATATTGCACCTGCGAAAATTCCCACAACGGTAATTACAATGGCATATTTACCGCCGTAATCAAGTGATGGCACAATAAGTCCCAGCACTGCCGCTGCCAACATAACACCTGCCGCAAAAGACAGAACAATGTCGCTGAATCTGTGAGAGATTTTTTTGAAAATGAAGCCTAAAATTGAGCCTATAAGTGTAGCACCGCCAACACCTAAGGCAGTAAGCAGAACCATTTCCATCAATTACCACCCCAATTCTTCAAGAAGACCTGCACATCCGTCAAAAATATCACGGTAAGCAGTAGAGAAATCCCCACTGTACCAGGGGTCAGCCACTTCACCGCCACGTGATGTGAACGTCATAAGTTTACGCACTTTCTCATCCTTATCAGAACCAAAAATGCGAAGAATGTTTCTGTAATTCATACTATCCATACAGAGAAAGTAATCATACTTTTCATAGTCTTCCTTTTTCAGTTGAACGGCAGTTTTCCCATCACAGGAAATACCGTGTTTTCTGAGTTCTGCTTTTGCGGGAGGATAGACAGGATTACCTCTGCCGTTCCATATCTCCTCCGTGCTTGTGGCAGAAGATGAAATGAAAAACTCGTTTTCAATCCCCTTTTTCTTACACATATCTTTCAGTATAAACTCCGCCATAGGACTTCTGCAGATATTCCCATGGCAGACGAACATAATTTTAATCATAATTTTATTCCTTTGAAAGTCTGAAACTCAGTTTACCGCCTGATGTGATGTCATCGAATGTCAGGTAGTTTTCTTTGATTTCTTTTCCGTTTAATTCAACTGATTCTATGTAGGGATATTCAAGAGGATTTTTGTCGCATTCTATTTCAAGTGTATCTGAAACTGAGCAATTATGATAATTTTTATCAAGAGCAATTTTCATCTCTTTGAAAAGAGGTGTGTTGAAATAGTATCTGTCTTCCCCGGGACACACCTGTGCAAAGCCCAGAGCAGAGAGAACATACCATGCAGACAGCTGTCCTACGTCCTCATTACCGCAGAATCCGAAAGCACCCAATCTGTAGCACTCTTTCTGCACACGTCTTGTCCAGTACTGTGTTCTTTTCGGAAGTCCCAGAATTGAAAAATAATGGGTAATGTTATGGCAAGGCTCATTTGAGTGGTTGTAGCTTTCATTCCACAACTTCCCGAAATCTGCTTCCTCAAAGAATCTTTCAAGAAGTTTCAGTGTACGCTTTTCTCCGAAAAGTCTGCTTAATCCTTTAACGTCATAAGGCACAAACCATGTCTGCTGGAAGATGTTGCTTTCCACACAACCGATTCCGTCATAAATGTCCCTTTCAAAACAGAACCAGCCGTTATTTCTTCTTGAAATCATAAAGCCTAAACGTTTATTATAGTTTTCAGGATATCTTTTCGCCCTGGACATAAAATATTCAGCATCATCATCTTTGCCCATATCTTTCGCAAACTGAGAAAGAGTGTAGTCAGCAAGGAGATATTCAAGAGTTTCGCTGATTTTTTTGGGCACAAACGCCTTTTCAAGATACTGTTTACAATCAGGTCGGATAGATGTGAACGGTTTTGAGAACAGCTCTTTTTTGCACAAAGCCGATGCTTTTGCGATTTCGTATGCTTTAGCGTAATCAAAGTTTCTGATTCCTTTAAGATAGGCGTCAGCAATCATTATTGTTCCCGGGTCACCTACCATACACTTGGCATCAATTCCCATCAGTTCCCATCTTGGGAAAGATGTGTTTTTAGTTTCTGCAATTTTTAAAAGAGAATTAACTTCGTCATTTACAATATCAGGTCTGATTACAGTCAGCAAAGGAAACTCACTTCTGTAAACATCCCAACCGCTGAACATTGTACGGTGTGTGTATTCCCCTGATGAGAGAATTTTACCGTCAAGAGGGAATCTGCCGTCAACGTCAGCCATAGTACGGGGGTCAAGGAGAGTGTGATAAAGACAGGTGTAGAAAATCTTCAGATCTGTTTCATCAGTACCTGTTACCTGAACATTCTCCAACTCTTTTTCCCAGACATTAAACGCTTTTTCCCTTGTTTCGTCAAAATCAAAATCAGGACTTTCTGTTTCAAGATTCTTTCTTGCACCATCCAAATCCACATAGGAAATACCGCACTTAATAACAAGAGGTTCGTTATTTTCTTTTCCGAATGTTGCAAGAAGTCCTGCGTCTTCGTTTTCAAAGGATGTCAGGTTTTCCTGTGCAAATGTTTCATCTGAGAAAAACTGTAATTTCTCAGCAGGTTGAGAAAGTTTGCAGACAAAAAAGAGGTTGTAGGAAATGTTTCCGTGACCTCTGCCGAATCCGCCGCCTTTTGGAGTACAGATAATTTCACCCTCAACAGTGGTGTTATCGACTATCCTTATCTTCTGAAAATCTGCTTTACCGCCAATTCTTCTTGAGAAGTTAAAAATAACTTTTCTGTCTGAATTTTCAGGGTAAGTGAATCTGAGAAAACCTGTTCTGACGGTAACTGTAGCCTCTGCTTTTATATTATATCTGTCAAGGAAAACTGAGTAATATCCCGCCTGAGCTTCTTCCTTCTCGTGTGAGAAAGA
>JAZRQI010000181.1:0-4452 GCA_045649705.1 Acutalibacteraceae bacterium | reverse complement strand
TCTCAATCAAATCTGCACTTAAAGAAGAACAGCTTGAAAGTCTTGAAAAGGTTGCAGAAAAAATTGCATCTGAGGTGATGTAAAATGAAAAAAGTTCTCAGTGTTATTCTTGCTTTTTGTTTTGCTTTCTCATTTTTTGCTCTGACTTCTTCTGCTGAGGAGTATGCAACAGAAATGCCTGAACAGAAAGTTCACGGCTTCGTAACTGCACGTGACGGAGCAAAGATTGAATATGCAATTTACGGGGATTTGTCCGCAGAACCGTTGGTAATGCTTCCCTGTAACGGTAACGATATGCACAACTTTGATGACACTCTTCTTCCTGAAATGGCAGAGTATTTTAAAGTAATAACGGTTTCTCCGCGAGGAACAGGTCAGTCGGAAAGAGGAGAGGGAAAGCTTACTTTTGATGTGGAAAGCGATGACCTTTTGTGTATGCTTGATGAACTGGGGATTGGAAAAACTCATCTTTTCGGTTTCAGTGACGGGGGAAATCTTGCAATAGTTTTTGCGGTGAACTACCCTGACAGAGTTCTGTCACTTGTTCCTGTGGGTGCAAACATAAGCCCCTTAGGGACAAAAATCAACAGTCAGATTCCTATTGTTACAAAGTATATAAAATATGCAATTGAGGCTTATTTCACAAAAGACCCGAAAATTGCACTGAAGAGGGATATTCAGAAAATGATGGTGACTCAACCGTCGCTTAAATTCAGGGATTTGAAAAAAATCACTGCACCTACACTCAATATTTACGCAGATGATGATATGATGTGGCCCTGGCATTCACAGAGAATCACAAAGTCGATTCCCGGTGCAATTGAGTTGAGAGTTCCCGATTCAGGACACTCAGACATTCTTGAATTCAAAGACGAGCTTTTTACAAAAATGTTTGAATTTTATAAAGGGATAGGGGCGATGTGAAATGAAAAAGATTATAAGTCTGTTTCTTGCTCTGGCTGTTATGATGACTGCTTTCGGAGTGTTCGGTGTTGTTTCATCGGCAGAAAGTTATGCCACAGAAATGCCTGAGCAGAAAGAACACGGTTTTATTACTGCCCGTGACGGCGCAAAAATCGAATATGCAATTTACGGGGATTTGTCGGCAGAACCGTTGGTAATGCTTCCCTGTAACGGTAACGATATGCATAACTTTGATGATACTCTTCTTCCTGAAATGGCAGAGCAGTTTAAAGTCATAACAGTTTCTCCGAGAGGAACAGGTCAGTCTGAAAGAGGAGAGGGGAAACTTACTTTTGACGTGGAAAGTGACGACCTTTTGTGTATGCTTGATGAACTTGGGATTGAAAAAACTCATCTTTTCGGTTTCAGTGACGGGGGAAACTTGGCAATAGTTTTCACTGTCCAGCACGGTGACAGAGTTCTTTCTCTTATTCCTATGGGTGCTAACATCAATGCATGGGGTACTAAAATCACAAATCAGATTGGTATTGTTTTTGAATATTGGATGCTGTGTATCAAAGCAAAAAACACAAATGACCCTGCAGTAGCACTCAAACGCGATATTCAGGGTATGATGGTTGGTCAACCCAATCTTAAATTCAAGGACCTTCAGAAAATCAATGTTCCTACACTTAACATTTTTGGTCAGGGTGATATGATGTACAGATGTCACTCAAAACTCATAACAAAATCAATTCCCGGTGCAAAGGAACTTATGGTCAAAGGCGGAGGCCATTCAAGTTGTTTTGATTATACTCACGAAATACTTCTGCCTGAGATTTTAAGTTTTTATGAGTCAATAAAATAAACGAATGCAGACAAACCATTGGAGTTTGTCTGCATTTTTTGCGTCTTAAGACGTAGAAACAAACCACCGGTTCAACCGGTGGCTTTTATTCATTTCAAAGGCTGTGGTCAAAAGTGTGACAAATTTGTGTAAAAACGTGACAAAACGTGCAGAAAACTGCAAAGCGATAATAAATCAATTTGACAGAAATAAAAACCCATAACCTCAATAATATCAAGGTTACGGGATTTTTTGGCGGAGAGCAAGGGATTCGAACCCTCGAACAGGCTTTGACCTGTTACACGATTTCCAATCGTGCTCCTTCGGCCAGCTCGGACAACTCTCCATACAATATAGATTTTTAACATTGATATTATATATAATCAACATAAAAAAATCAAGAGATTTCAGCTTTTTTTAAATTTTTAATGAATAAATCAAATAAATACTTGTATATTCTGTTAAAATGTTATACAATGTACAGGATATATTCCGTCTTAACGGATAATTTTAAGTAAAGGATTGAAACAAATGGCTAAGAAAGAAGAAATTTCAAAAGCTGAGCTTTATCGTAAAGAACGTAAAGAACGTCTTGCGAAAGAAGCTAAGAAAAACGCAAAACGCAATGCGAAAATTGCGAAAGTTAAGAGAGCAGTTGTCAAATCAGTTGCAATCGTTGTTGCAGCAGCAATCGTGTTCGGTGCAGCAGTTGCAATTGTTAACTACACAGGTTCATCTCTTTTCAAACTGACAGTTGCAGAAGCTGGAGACGTTAACATCTCTACAAGTGAATTCCAGTACTATTACCGTACATCACACGCAAACCTTGTTTCACAGGCAAGCCAGTACGACCAGTACTACGGAACAGGCTATTACAAACAGAATCAGGGCTTTGATTACACAGTTCTTCCCACAGAACAGGATTTCCCCAATGGCATGCTTGATAAAGAAGAGTTAGGCATTGAAGAAGATTTCAAAACATGGGATGACTACATCACATACAGCACACTTAATTCTATCCAGTATTTCTACATCCTTTCAGCAGAAGCTGAAAAAGCAGGTATGAAGCTTACTGACGAGGAAACAAAAGCAGTTACAGACCAGATTGAAGAACTCAGAGCATCAGCTGAAGAAGCAGGCAGATCTCTCAACGCTTACCTCAGAGCATCATACGGCTCAGGTATCAACGAAAATGCTCTTGAAAAATGGATGCTCCGTGATGCTCTTGCTCAGAAGTATGCTACAGAGAAAGAAAAAGAACTCTATGACAGCTATACAGATGCACAGATTAACGAAGAATTCAACAAGAATAAGAATGACTATTCTTTCGTAGATTTCCGTTACTATGTATTTGAAGTTGATGCAGGTAAAATCAAAGACGGTGCAACAGAAGCTGAAGTAAAAGCAGCACAGGAAAAAGCAGAAGCTAAAGCTAAGAAAGAAGCAACTGCATTCCTTAAAGACATCAAAACTGAGGGTGATTTCCTCAAAGCAGCAGTAGCTCTTGACAACAAGGATGCTAAGAAAGAATCTGACAAAGTTACTGTTGACGATGTGAAGAAAACAACAATTCTTGAAAAATGCGAATATGCAGCATTTGTTCAGAACTTTAGTGAAAAAGATGCTGAATGGGCTTTCTCAGCCGATCGTAAAGCAGGGGAAACAAAAATCCTTGCTCAGTCACAGGACGGCAAAACAGCTGCTTACTATGCAGTTTACTTTGTAAAACCCGTTTACAGAGATACAACAGTTCTCAGCGATCTTAAAGCATATTCATTCACATACCAGACAAATGCAAGTTCAAGCGATAAAGCACTTGTAAAAGAAGAAGCAAAAGAACTTTACAACGCATGGAACAAACTTGCTGACAAAGATAAGACTGCTGAAGAATTTGCACACCTTGGTCACGAAGTGGCAGAAGACAAATCAAAAGCAGCAACATGCAGCGATTATGCAGACTACAACGGCACTCTTGATGAAAAAGTTGACAAATGGGCAAACGACAGCAAGAGAAAACCCGGTGATGTAGGTCTTATCGAAACATCAAAAGGTCTCTACGTTGTTTACTACGAAGCAAAGAACGAAGAAGCTAACTGGGAAAAGACAGTAAGAAGCGCTCTCTGTGCAGAAGCATTTGAAAATTTTGCAGACAACCTTATCGATTCAGAAGAATACGCTCTCGTTAAAGACGGCGCTCTTAAGGAAACAGCTCTCAAACTCCATAAGAACAAAATCGAAAGAGACATCAAATCATATCTCTATGCAGTAATGCAGAATATGCAGTCTCAGTCTCAGAGCATCAGCACAGGTGACTCACACGCAGGTCACTCACACTGATTAACCTGAAAATTGGAAATTTTCCCCTTGCACCCAAAAATGCAAGGGGACTTTTTTATGTCAAAAATGATGTAATTATGCACAAAACAGTTGAGGAAATAAATCTGTTTTGTAGCAAAAGCACGGAAATGTCAGAAATCTGACATTTCAGCATTGACTATGGTGCAAAAAAGGGTATATATTATCTATCAAGAAAATACAGTCAGGAGGTGGGATAAATGGGGCAGAATTCACCTGTCAGATACGTTTACACAACGTTCAGGGATAATGAAACTTTTCTGTACGGAGTAAAATGTTGTGACGAAGACGGAAATGTGTTGAAATCAATTGACAATATCGGAGAAAAATCTGTTACAGAAGAATTT
>JAZRQI010000180.1:0-5046 GCA_045649705.1 Acutalibacteraceae bacterium | reverse complement strand
ACCTATGAGTGAGTGGATTGTTGCAGGTCATTCAATGGGTGGCGGTGTTTCAATGAACGTAGCAGTGGAAAACCCTGACATAAAGGCACTTCTTCTCTTCTGTCCCGCACCTATCAATGAAATGCCCAAGGCAATGGAAGGCTTTATGACAGGTAAGGTAATGAGCTCAATTATGAACGCCGTTACACCTGTAATTACAAAACTTACTCCTCTTGTAAGAATTGCACTTCTTATGGCAAGTATGGACTGGGAATTCACAAAGAGCTATGACCTTTCAGGTATCACTGTTCCTATGGCATTGCCCGGCACAGGCGGAAACCTTTTCAGAACTTCATTCACTGCAACAGTGACAGATTTCGAAAAAGTGAGAGCACTTGAATGTCCCATTCTTCTTGTAAATGCAACGAAAGACCTGATTCTCACGGGTGCTATGAAGGAACAGATAGGGGCAGAACTTCAGCCTGATTTTACATATGAAGTTGACACAGGTCATTTCTGTATCGAAAACAGAAGCAAGGAACTTGCAGACGTTACAGAAAAATTCCTTAACGAAAATCTGAAATAAAGAGGGTATAAATTATGAAAAAACCTGTTTATAAAACTGCACCTTATCTGCAGAAAGTTATGACAAGATATCCTATTGACAGTGACATAAAAGCTTTGGCAGTGGCAGATGACGAAACACTCTATGCTGCATCAAGCAAAGGTCTTCACAAGCTTGAAAATGGTGTGTGGAGTACAGTTCTCAATGATGAGAATATTACAGCCGTTCATTGCGACAAGTCAGGCAAAACTTATGCTGCAAGCGGAAAAACACTTTATTCAGTGGATAAAAATGCAATTGAAGTCAGATATGAATTTGAAGAAGATATCACAGCTATCGGCGGTGAAACAAGACTCTATGTTCTGACAGGCAAAAGACTTTTCGGTGAATACGACGGTGAAATTAAAATTGAAAACTGGACAGAATTTGAAAGCTTCTGTCTTGATGAAAAGAACGGCAGAGTTTGTATTGCCAGTGAACGTTCTGTTCAGAGACTTGAAGGCAAAAGAAAAACATGGAGATGTATTTTCCCTGATTTTTCACCAATGCCAGAGATTCACATAAACACTCTTTCTTTTGACAGAATCGGCTATCTTTGGGTAGGTGCAAAAGAAGGTCTTTATATTTACGACTACAAAGACGGTTGGTACAACCGTAAGCAAATCGGTATTCTTCCTGAAGAAAGCATAAATGCAATAACTTTCCTTGAAAACGGAGACGCTTTCCTTGGTACAGAAGCAGGTGCAGTGCTGATTTCAAAGGGAAGTGCAAAATATCTTCCTGCAACCAGATACGCTTTTGCATCAAATGTTACAGCAGTAGCTGAGAAGAACGGCGTTCTCTACACAGGTGCTGAGGGCGGCGTTATCAAAATCGAGCAGAAAGAAATGACACTTGAAGAAAAGGCATGGGAGCATTTCAGATTCACAGAAAAATATTTCCCCCGCAAACATGGTTTTGTTACAAGTATCAGCGGAATTAAAAACGGAGATATGACAAACGCTACACGTTCTCATATCACAGACAATGACGGACTCTGGACACAGACGTATCTTTCTGCGCTTTGTCTTTGCTATGCTGTTACAAAGAACGAAGAAGTTCTGAAAGCTGCAAAGAGAACAAAGGACGCTATGGTTTTCCTGACAAAAGCACCTGAAATCAAAGGCTTTACTGCACGTGCTGTAAGATTCCCTGATGAACCGACATGGGGAAAGGGTCTTGGTGAAGATAAAATCGGTGAAGAATGGCACCGTTCATCTGACGGAACATATGAATGGTTGGGAGACACATCTTCTGACGAAATGACAGGTCACTATATGGGCTTCCTCCTTTATTATGACCTTGTTGCAGATGAAAAAGAAAAGGAAGAAATCCGCCAGGTAGTGTGCGATATTACTGACCATATTATGGAACACGACGGTTATCTTTATGACTACGATAATCTTCCCACAACATGGGCTTGCTGGAACGAACACGACCTGAACCACGACAGTATGTGGATGTGGGAAAGAGGCGTAAACTCTCTTGAAATGTTAGGTTTCCTTAAAATTACTTATCATATGTCAGGGGACGAAAAGTACCTTAAAAAATACAACGAACTTATCCTTGACCATCATTTTCTTATCAACGCAGCGTATCATAAGAGAGAAGACGGTCATACCTGCCACATCGACGATTATCTTGCAATGTGCAACACTTTCCCCTATCTTATGGTAGAAGATAACCCTGCAATCAGAAATTATCTTCTTATGGGACTTAAACACCATTTTGAGTATGAGAGAATCGAGGGTAATCCGTTCTTCAACTTCATCTATGGTGCATTTACGGGAGACGTATGTGACCTTGATTACAATGTAAAAGTTCTTCAGGACTATCCGTTAAGTCTTATCAAATATAAGATGATAAACAGCACAAGAAAGAATGTGCCAATGTCAGATGAAAGCATACCCTGGGGTGGAAACATGAAGCCTCTGAGACCTTTCAATTGGGACGAAAGACCGTTTTCACAGGTAGGCACAAGACCGTATCACATTGACGGCGGTGACGAGAGTCAGGCAACATCGGGATATTCATACATGCTTATCTATTGGTTTGCAAGATATATGGGTATGATAGAGTAAAAAATACTTGACTAAATTAAAGGCGGATGATATACTTTTAAAGTAATCATCCGCATATTTGGGGGCGTAGCTCAGCTGGGAGAGCGCTTGAATGGCATTCAAGAGGTCATCGGTTCGATCCCGACCGTCTCCACCAAGAAAAACCACTTCTTCGGAAGTGGTTTTTTCAATGAAATAGATCCCTTGTGGGATTTGTGAAATATGATGCGGCGTATAAATTTAAAAAACTCAGGTTTGCTGAAAATATCAGTGAACCTGAGTTTGATTTTTAGTATCTATCCAATTGCGATTTTGAAACAAATCGGCAAGTCGCTGTTGAATTCACCTTTAAGATTTATTTTGAGTGCTTCTTCGTCTCTTGTGAATTCGATTTTTTCATCACTGCCTAAAAGTTCTATGTTCTCGATTAAATAATCGTGAGGGATGTGTTTTTTTAGACTTTTAATTTCAACCTTATTTGATGGGCGCATCTGGAAAGCGTAAAGACAGCAGTTTTTATATGTAAATCTGAAATCTTCACTTGTAAATGCTTTTTCGTCTCCGTCTTTGAAGAAGCCTTCTTCAGCGTTGACTGTTCCTTCACCGAATTGTTTCCAGTACGTTGTGCCGTAAATTCCTTCGCCGTTGATTCTGAGCCATTCGCCCATATCAAGCAGAACCTGTGTTTCTTCATCTGTGATTGTGCCGTCAGCTTTCGGACCGATATTTATGAGCAGATTACCGTTTTTGGAAACGATATCCACAAGGTCGCAGATGACCTGACGTGAGGACTTGTACTCGTTATCTGCCCTGTATCCCCAGGAGCATTTGCCGATTGCAGTATCTGTCTGCCAGTAAACAGGGGAGATACCTGTCAGAGCACCACGTTCAACATCAAATGTAGCAACAGAAGGCGGGAAAGCTTCATGCTTGTAGTTGATTGTAACTTCCTTGCCCCATTCATCAGCACGGTTGTAGTAATAAGCCGCAAGTTTTTTTAGATAGGGTTTGAATGAGTGATTGTGAATCCACCAGTCAAAATAGAGAACAGAGGGCTGATATCTGTCAACAAGTTCGCAGGTGCGTACAAGCCAGTCTTCAAGCCATTCTTTACTTGCACCTTTTGAATATGTGTCTGCGGTTGTTACGTGAATTATTTCAGGGTCAAACTCTTCGCAATAAACGGCAGGACCGTAAAAATCAGCATACCTTTCATCGTTTATATCGCTGTCGTAAAGTCTGCCGGGATTCATAAAGAAATAGTGTTCTGCACGGTGTGTTGATGCACAAAGAGTAAGGCCCTTCTTTTCGCACTCCGCTTTCAATTCGCCCACAACATCTCTGCACGGCCCCATTTTCGTTGAATTCCAGCGGTTGAATTCAGTGTCATACATTGCAAATCCGTCATGATGTTCAGCAACGGGCATAACGTATTTCATACCCGCTTTTTTAAAGAGTGAAACCCATTTTTCAGCATCAAAATTTTCTGCTTTAAACATAGGGATAAAATCTTTGTAGCCGAAAACATTCTGTTCGCCGTAGGTTTTTCTGTGATGTTCAAATTCGCGTACGTTACGGTCATACATACCGCGGGAATACCACTCGTTTCCGTATGCAGGAACACTGTAAACACCCCAATGAATGAACACACCTAATTTATCGTGCATATACCATTCGGGAACTTTGTGGTGGGAGAGGGATGCCCAGTCAGCCTTATATTTTCCGTTTCCATTTACTTTATCAATTAAATCGAGGTATTCTTTAGTTGTCATTTCTTCACGCTCCAAATCTGTTTGGTTAAATTTATAATATCATACAAAAGAGCAAAAAGCAATAAACCTGTTGATTTGTTGAAACATCTGATATCTCTGTAGGTTTCTTTTTGAATTATAGTTGAAATAATTATTTTTCTATGATAGAATTTATTATAGTGAAAAAGGAGATGATATTATGGCAAAAATTATTTCAATTCCTCTGGCAATAATTATGTTGATTTTTTCTTGGATAATCCCTGCTGAAAAGCCTGATATTGATACGGATTCATGGAAAACGAATTACACATATGTATGGGTTCACGGTCTTATGGGTTGGGGAAGCTATGATTTTTATTATGATTTATTCCCTTATTGGGGTGTTCTTAACGGTGACCTGATGAAAAAACTAAACAATGTCGGATTTGAGTGTTATGCAGCATCGGTAGCCGGTACATCAAGTGCCTGGGACAGAGCTTGTGAACTCTATGGGCAATTGACAGGAACAGTAGTTGACTATGGTGAGGCACACAGTGAACGTTGCGGACACGACCGTTACGGTGAGGATTTTACGGGTCGAGCACTTATTGATGAATGGGACAGCGTAAATAAGATTAATCTTCTCGGACATTCCTTCGGAGGTGCAACAGTT
>JAZRQI010000179.1:0-9358 GCA_045649705.1 Acutalibacteraceae bacterium | reverse complement strand
TTTGTATAGTCGAATTTGTCAACTGCTTTGATAAGACCAAGGTTACCTTCCTGAATAAGATCAAGGAACTGCATACCTCTGCCCACATATCTTTTTGCGATACTTACAACAAGACGGAGGTTTGCTTCAGCAAGTCTTTTCTTTGCTTTGGGGTCGTCTTCTGCAATACGGATTGCAAGGTCGATTTCTTCTTCGGGAGTAAGAAGAGGCACACGTCCGATTTCTTTAAGATAAACCTTAACGTGGTCTTCCATTGCAGCATTTTTGGGGTCACTGCCCATAATGTCAAGGTCAAGGTTTTTAGACAAATCTTCGTCAAAGTTAAGTGCTTCAAGGCTTACGTCTTCAAGGTCATCGATGATTTCAATATTCTGATTTTCAATAGTGTCATAGAAGCCTTCAAGCTCTTCAATGCTCATATCAAGTTCCATAAGAGCAAGGTCGATTTCCTGAGTTGAAAGTTTACCTGTTGCTTTACCTTTTTCAAGAAGAACCTTAAGTGATGACTTCTTTTCGGGTACGATGGGTGTATTGTTTTCCATAATTTTTTCTCCTCCACATTATGTAAAATATGTTTGTAATTTTATTTGTTTATATTTTTGAACATATTTGCAAAATCCTCATCAGACATTGCAGATACTTCGTCAAAAGACTTTTTATTTTTTGCATTTTTGAGTGTTTCTATACATTCACGGCACTCTTCAAGCGTATCGCTGACTTCTGTGCACACATCGGAAAAATATGTTATTCTTCCCATTTCATCTGCACTGAAGCTGTCACGGAAAGATGAAACATCAAGTGCCCGTCCGCTTTCAAGAATCGACAGAAGAACACTCAGCACTCTTCTGTTAAAAGATGTGAAAAACAAATCAGGCATTAAATCGTCTTTCAGTTTTTTATAAAAATCAGGATTTCTGAAAAGGGAAACGATTATAATTTCCTCTGCCTTTGCCTGTAAAACAAATCTCTTTTTATCGGGATTTATTTTATCATCTGCCGAGGTTGAAATGTTTCTTGCCTGAGTAAACAGTTCCTTTTTAGCCCTTTTTCTGACAGTAGAAAGATTCCTGTTTATCTCCTGCCTTATTGCATCTGCACTGACTTCTGTCATTGACGCAAGTTTCAGACAATATGTTTCTCTTTCAACAGGACTGGGCAGAGTTGCAAGAAACTGTGATGCTTCTTTAAGGAAACTCATTTTTCCGTCAGACACTGTTATATCGTACTTTTCACCGATTTTTATCAGGTTGAATTCCGTATCATTCTCCGCGCCGTCAAGAAGTGATTTAAAGCGTTCTCTTCCGTGCTTTTTGATAATCTCGTCAGGGTCTTTACCGCCTCTGAGTTGAAGAACTCTGACTTTCAGCCCTGAATCGGAAAATATCTGCATCGCTCTTTTTGTAGCTTTCTGACCCGCTTCGTCAGAGTCGTATGACAGAACAACTTCATCTGTATATCTTTTCATCAGTCTTGCCTGTTCCTGGGTAAGTGCTGTACCCAGACATGCAACGGCATTTGTAAATCCTGCCTGATGCAATGCGATAACATCCATATATCCTTCTGCCACAATCAGGAAATCTTCCTTTGAATTTTTCGCATAGTTCATTGCAAAAACTTCGTGCCTCTTTTTATAAACAAGGGTGTCTGATGTATTTACGTATTTGGGTTTTGAATCGTCAAGAACTCGTCCGCCGAAGCCGATAACATTTCCCCTTATATCAATAATGGGTGTCATCATTCTGTTCCTGAAGTTATCATAAAACCTTTCACCGTTTTTGGTGCTTTTCTTCACCAGGTCTGCCTCATAAAGCTCGTTTATGCTGAAACCTTTTGTCTTCATATGTTTTATGAGAGAATCCCAGGAATCGGGAGCGTAACCAAGACCAAAGTGTTTGATTGTCTGAGGAGTAATACCTCTGTTCAGAAAATAATTAAGTGCGTGGGAATTTTTCTCTTCAAGCAGACAGGAATGGAAAAACCTTGCCGCCTCACGGTTAGCCGCCAGAATCCTGTTCTTTTTCTGAGTCAGACTGTCGTCATATCCGTCCTGAGGCATTGTCAGTCCTGCTCGTTCTGCAAGTAACTTTACGGCTTCAATGTAATCAAGATTTTCAATCTTCATCGTAAAGGTTATTGCATCTCCCCCTGCTCCGCAACCGAAGCAATAAAAAGACTGTGTATCCTCATACACCATAAATGATGGGGTTTTTTCATTGTGGAACGGGCAAAGACCTTTGTGAGTTCTGCCCTGTCTTCTTGAATCGAGAGAAACATACGACGAAACAAGGTCCATAATGTCTGTTCTCATTTTAAGTTCTGATAAAAATGCATCGTTTATCGCCATAGGTTCACTCTCCTTTTTCTAAAAATTTATATAGTTAGTTAAGCCAGGATTTCGGGACAAACAAATCATCAAAAACTGCAACTGCATATCTGTCTGTCATACCTGCGATATAGTCAGTGACTGCGCGGTCAACACCCTCAGCCTCTGCAACCTTTATCATTTCAGGTGAAAGCCTGTCCGGATTTTTAAGATAAAAATTATAAAGCCATTGCAACATATCTACTGCTTTATGTTCTTCCCCTTTGCAGACAGGGTTTGTATAAACGTTTTTGAACATAAAATCGTGAAGCTCGTCAAAAGCTCCTTTTACACTGCTTTCAAGAACAATATCATCTGTACTGTTTTCAATAGCAGACATAACAAGAGTATTTATCCTCTTTGATTTAGTGTAACCGAGAACATCTCTGATTTCCTGAGGAATATCACTTTCCGTCATTACACCTGCACGTTCAGCATCATCAATATCGTGGTTAAGATAAGCGATTCTGTCGGCAAGGCGGACCAGTCTTCCCTCAAGAGTGAAAGCCTGTTCACCCTTAGTGTGACAGATGATTCCGTTGAGGACTTCTTCTGTAAGATTCAGACCTTTACCGTCCTTTTCGATAACATCGGCAACTCTTACACTTTGTATGTAATGCTTGAAGCCGAAAGGTGCTATGGCATCAAGTGCTCTTTCCCCTGCATGTCCGAAAGGAGTATGTCCCAAATCGTGACCGAGGGCAATGGCTTCCGTCAAATCTTCATTAAGCCTTAAAGCCCTTGCCATTGTACGGGCAATCTGTGCCACTTCAAGGGTATGTGTAAGACGTGTTCTGTAGTAATCTCCCTCAGGAGAAAGAAAAACCTGAGTTTTATGTTTAAGTCTTCTGAAAGATGATGAGTGGATAATTCTGTCACGGTCACGCTGAAAATCAGTACGCACGGGACAAAGCTCTTCTTCTCTTTTTCTGCCTCTTGTTTCATCCGAAAAACAGGCGTACTCCGACAAAGTCTGATGTTCTATTTCAATAGTGCGTTCTCTGATAGATTTTTCCATACATTACACCCCTTTACCTCTATATACAACTGTTTTTTCGTTTTTCCTCTAAGAAAAACAAAAATTTTTACATTGCACAGAAAATTTCTCCTGTTTTTTCAGTACGGAATTTTCCGTTGCTGACGTCAATCAGCATTTCGTTGAAAGAGGCAAGCTTATCATCTGCCATACGGAAGATAACTTTCACGTCATCTGCAAAAACAGTATCGTCAATTTTACCTCCTGCCTCTGTAATGAGAGTGGGAAGTTTACCGTAGAAAGAATAGTCACATCTTGCTTCAGCCACTGCACAAAGCTGCATAGTAACCACCTGACCTGCATCAAGAGCAATCTTTGCAGTATGTGAATATGCTCTCACCAGTCCCCCTGCGCCGAGAAGTGTTCCGCCGAAATAACGTGTTGCCACAACTGCAACATCCACAACCTCTGCTTTCAGAAGAACATCAAGCACAGGTATTCCTGCCGTACCCTGAGGTTCACCGTCATCGCTGTAACGTCTTGTCATCATATCTCTCAGCACATATGCGTAAACGTTGTGGGTAGCATCCCAGTGCTTCTGCTTTATTTCATTTACAAATTCCATTGCCTCTTCCACAGTCTTAACAGGTTTTACGTAACCGATAAACCTTGATTTCTTTTCAACAAATTCATCTGATGCGGTGAGGGACACTGTTTTGTAGCTCTGCATATATGAATCTCCTTTGAAACACAGAAAAGGCAGACAACTTTCTTAAAAAATTGTCTGCCGTTATCTTCTGTTAAATAAATTGTTGCCTTAAGGCAATTATTTGTCAAGATTGAAACGCTTCTTAAATCTGTCTACGCGTCCGCCTGTATCAACAAGTTTCTGCTTTCCGGTGAAGAACGGATGACAGCTTGAACAAATATCTACGTGCATACCGGGCTTTGTTGAACATGTTTTGTAAACTGCGCCACAAGCACATTTGATTTCAGTTTCCTGATAATTGGGGTGGATTCCTTCCTTCATTTTTGTCACCTCTTTCATTTCTTAGCATATAACAGATGATATCTTAACACAAATAGAATCAAATTGCAACTGTTTTTTTTAATTTTTTTAAATTTTGACAGTTGTTTCAAGTGAAAAGGAATAAAGGAGTGTTTCTTTAACGTTTTTGCCCAAACATTCCCTTACTGCCTGTTCATAAATACGAAGCTGTCCCGAATAACGCTCTCTCAGAGTTTCGGGAGAAGACACCTTGTCAGTCTTGTAGTCAACAATGACTATTTCTCCGTCTTCCTCAAATGCACAGTCAAGAATACCCTGCACAATAACCTTTTCTTGTCTGAACTCATCAGACAGTGTTTCGTCAAAGGTTACAGGTGACATACCGATAATGAATTTCTTCTCTCTGTAAACCTTTTCTGATTCTGAAATTCTTTTAAAAAGAGAAGAGGAGAAGAAGTTTTTCAGTTTCTGTCTGTCAAGGCTTTCTGCCTGAACGTTATCAATAAACCCTTTTTCAAGAAGTCTTTCAATTTCGTTTTCTAAATCATTTTTCGCATTGCCGTAATCTGCAAACTGCATAAACGCGTGCATTGCAGTACCTCTGCCTGCGGCAGTAAGCGAAGTTTTGTTCATAAAAGCAGGTCTGTCCGATGCAAAAAACTCACGGTTGACCGTTTCCTTGAAAGCAGTGGATGCACCTCTCTTTGCAAGGACATCTGATAAAGGACTGTAAGGATAAACAAAAGAATTGTTTCTTGTTATTTCTTCAAGGTATTCTTCATCAATCTCCTGTGACACTTCTTTTTCTTCTGCTTCGATTTCTTCAGGCAATTCCCTTACAAGTGTTATTTCCAACGGGAAAGCAGCATTTATCTTTTTGATATCGGGAATGCTAGTTTTTGTTCTCAGCCATCCTGCATCGGGATGACGGAGAATAACTGCAGTTATCCAGTCAAGATAGCTGGATGCGTTCTTTATGGGAACGGGCAGAATTTTGTCACCGAATGCCATAATTGCCGCATTTTCAAGAGTCTTTTCAAAATTATCAGGTGCACCAACAATAACGAGTTTTTCCTTCGCTCTTGTCATTGCAACATAAAGCACTCGCATATTCTCAGACAAATCTGTAAAAATCTTGTCAAGCTTTATAGCAGTACGGCTGAGAGTTTCGTATTTTATCATACGCTCAGTATCAATACCTACAATACCCACACCACTCTGAGGGTGGGCAAGTAAATCATTTGAAAGTGAACGTGTGCTGAATCTTTTTTCCGTTTCAGCCACAAAGCACACAGGAAATTCAAGACCTTTACTTCTGTGAATTGTCATAACGGCAACAGAGTTTCCGTTGCCTGAAGACTCAGATGCACTTTTGACGGAAGAAGACTTTTCCATCTTTTCAAGCTGTCTGATAAAGCCTGAAAGTCCCACGTCGTTTTCTGATGAGAAGTTTTCTGCAAAGGTTTTGAAAATATCAAGATTTTCCTGACGTCTTGCACCTCTGTCCATAGAAAGGACAATTGACCTGTACCCTGTGTCGCTAAGCACATATCTTACAAGTTCACCCGGTGTCACCGTCTGGGAAACGAGACGGAAAGAATTGAGGCGTGAAAGAAAACTTCTGCACTTTTCGTCACCGTTTTCGGCAGCATTGCTTACTGCACTGTAAAAACTTCCGCCCTTTGAATTTATTCTGATTTGTGACAATTCGTCTGCACTAAAAGCAAACACAGGTGACATCATCGTCGCAAGTAACGGCACATCCCTGACAGGGTTGTCGATGACTTTGATAAGTGACATCACCGTTTTCACTTCAACTGTATCAAAAAGATTTTCACTTTCATCTGCGTGGGCATTTATACCCATATCGTTAAGTGTCTGAACAAAGAGAGGAATGTTTTTGTTTGTTCTGAGAAGTATGGCAACATCCTTGTAATCAAAGCTGCCCCTTTCTTTCATTTTTCTGATTTCCTCTGCGATGTGCAAAGCCTGTGCAAGTGCAGGGTCTCTGTCTTCAAAAAGAGTATTGTCAAGAATATGGACTGAACAGAGTGTTTCATCCGTTTCGGGATAATTCGCACCTGCTTTGAGAGTTTCTCTCTCGTCATATTCAATTTCTCCTGCACCCTCGCTCATAAGCTGGCAGAAAGTAAAGTTGACAAAATCCGTAATTTCTTTACGGCTTCTGAAATTTTCATCAAGTGAAATAGTTGCAGGATAAACAGGATTGGTTCTGTCAAAGTCTGCAAACTCTTTACGCTTTTTCAGGAAAATCTGAGGCATAGCCTTTCTGAAGCCGTAGATACTCTGTTTTACGTCACCAACAAAGAAAAGGTTGTTACCGTTTTTTGAAATTGACTGAAACAGAACATCCTGAGCCTCGTTTGTATCCTGATATTCGTCAATAAGAATTTCTCTGAACTGCTCTGAATACTCCTCTGCAAGATGAGTTTTCGTCACCTCTCCGTCTTTTTCTTCCACCAACAAATCAAGAGCAAAGTGGAGAACATCGGAAAAGTCTGCACAGTTTTTCTCAATCTTCATCTGACTGAATCTGTCAAAGAAACAGAGAGTGAACTCAGACAGTTTTTTCATAACAGGAGAAAGTCTTTCTACATCTGAGAGATGGTCAGCAGAAGAAATACCTATTATTTCAATTGCCTTTTTATAGCAATCCTTGTAATTTGCACGGATTGACTTGACAGCCTCAGACTCTTTGCAAGCATCACTTGATTTCAGTCTTCCAAGCTTTGCAAAAGCAGATGTTGTTGCAAGTTCAATCAGCTTGTCCCAGTCTTCTTCGGAAAAGTTTTCAGGCATAAACGAAAGATACTCTTCAAACATCTGAATATCGCTGAGCACTGCAGGAGAATAAGCAGCATTTACCGCATCATCTTCAACCGACACGTCATATGCCTTCTGTGCCAGTGTTCTGCAATAGGAAATGTCATTTCTGAAATTATTTATAACAGTTATCGCATAAGGGTTTGTATAGTCAGTTTTTACTGTTTTGAATTTCCTGTCAATGTCTTCAATCCACTTTTTAGGATTCATATATGAACATGCAAAGTCATAAAGGCTGTAAACCAATTCTTTGAGAAGTTTATCGTCATTTGACTTTGTGAACATATCTGCAAGAATAAGAAATTCCTTATCACCCTTGTCATAAAACTCTTCTGCCACTTCCTCATAGGCTGAGTTTTTAATGGCATTCATTGCCGTTTCGTCAATAAGCTTATAGTCACTATCAAGGGGTGTCGCCTGAATATTCTGTTTTACCACATCACTGCAGAAACTGTCGATTGTGGAAACCTTTGCACATTTGAGAAGCATCTGCTGACGGATAAGGTAGCTTCTTTTTCCCATATCCGTTTCTTCTCTTATCATTTCCGACAATTTCTTGTTTATTTTTTCTTTCATCTGTGAGGCTGCCGCCTTGGTGAAAGTTACAATAAGAAGTTCGTCAACGGAACAGGGATTTTTTTCGTCAGTTATCATTTCGATGACTCGTCTGACAAGAACTGTGGTTTTACCTGAACCTGCCGCTGCCGACACAAGCACCGTGCCGTCACGGGCATCTATTGCGTCGCGTTGGGCATCAGTCCATTTCACATCTGCCATCCTCATCACCCTCTCCGTCAAGATTTTTGAATATTTCTTCGTTTTTAAGCACCTGAGGCACACGGTTTTCGTCTTCCTCGTTTCTCAAGCACACATCCTTGTAATCACAGAAAGTACAGGCACTGTCACTACCGTTTTCAAAGGGTAGAATTTCCACATTACCTGAGTGGAGTCCGTTACCCATAGCGGCAATGATTCTGTCAACCTTTTCTTTGAGTCTACCAAGTTGTGACAGAGTTGCTATTGCACCCTTGAATGTAACTTTGTTGTCTTTACCCTCACTTACCTTGACACCGATAATTTCACCGCTGCCTGTTTTGTCCATACCGTAAATTACGTCTTCCTGAGCAAGAACAAGACCTGAATATTTACCCTCTTTCTTTCTCTCTTTTGCAAGGTCATTTTCGTCAGCATATCTTTTCATTTTCATCTGACCGAATTTAGCGGGTTTGTAGAGAACACCTGCAGGAATACAGTTTTCGTAATTATCTTTACCGTTTTCCTGTATTGCAAAGAGATATATGAGCATCTGCATATTGATGCCCTCAAGAACCTCATAAAGTTTGAAATCCTTTCCGCCTGTTTTGTAGTCAACAACGCGGATATATTTCTCACCGTTTTTCTCCATCATATCAACGCGGTCAACAAGACCTCTGATGTAGATTTTTCCGTCATCTTCAAGAGAAATTTCATAAGGCGGAACTTCTCCATCCTTGTCGATTTTAAGTTCAAATCCGCATGGCACAAAATCGCTGACAGAAAATTCTTCAATAATCTGAACAATAAGCTCATAAATTGTCTTTTCAAAACGGCTGTACAGAAATTCAAACCTTTTTGATTTGTTATCTTTACCGCCCATTGAAGTTTCAACATATTCCGTAAGAAGTGCTGAGATTATCTTTTCAAGTTCTTCCTTGCTGAACAGTTTTAGTTTTTCTATACCATATTCTTTGATAAGTTTCTCAAGACAGAAGTGTACAACAGTACCTCTCTGACGGGGTGAAATTTCTGCTTTTTCCTCAGGCTTTGCACGGAGTCCGTATTTGCAGAAATATTCAAAGGGACACTTATAGTAGGTCTCAATTCTCGATGCTGAAAGGAACATATTTTTACCGAAAAGGTTTTTTGCAGTTTCAGTGTCCTTTATCTGAACCTTTTCATTTCTGAGATATTTTTCAAGCGCCTCAATTTTATCTGCATAGCTTTCTTTCTCTGAAAAATATTTTTTCAGTGCATTTGTTTTTCCGTCGTCGCTTTTCCATGTTTCGGCAACAGTTTCAAATGCAGTAACGTCGCTAAAAACATAATCGTAAACATCAGTTTTTTCAGCACTTGTAGATTTGCAGTTGGGATAAATCGCCTTTACTTCACTGACAATTTCAGATGGATA
>JAZRQI010000178.1:0-5136 GCA_045649705.1 Acutalibacteraceae bacterium | reverse complement strand
TTTATTATTAACGGAAGGAAAATGTAAAATGAAAAAAAGAAACATAAGTTTCATAGGTAAAATTTTACTGATTGTTATTGCGGCAATTTCAATTATATTTGTTGCTGCAAGCAGTTTTTCAAATGTTACTTTTTCCAATATCACAGGTGCAGTAGAGTCTTTCTTTCATAACCTGAAAAAAGGCGAGGGATACCCTTATGAGTGTTCTGCTGAGGGTGCTGAGAGTGTAGATAGTATCGGCTCTTATCTTGCAATGATTGATGATTCGTCTGTGATATTTCTGAATAAAACCGCAAAAGAAGTATTTAAGTTTGACAGTACATATACAAATCCTGATATGAAAGTGTCAAACGGTCGTGCATTGGTATATAACAGGGGTTCATCATCTTTTGTTGTGACCGGTCAGGCTGATTTGCTGTACAGTCCTGAAGAAACAAACGGTGTCCTTGATGATGCTATAATAACAGGTAACATCGGTAAAAACGGGAGTCTTGTTTTCGGAACATGGACTGATGAGGGAACGAGTAAATTTGTTGCTCTGAACAAGAAACTGGGAAAAGAATTTTACTATGTATTTTCAAGCAACAGGGTGTTGTGTACAACACTTTCTGACAACGGCAAATATGCTGCCTGCGCAGTTTTTGGCGTTGAAAATGCCTCGTATTATTCAACGGTGTACGTTTTTGATTTGAACAAAACAGAACCCATACAAACAATGAAACTTCCCGGTGAAACAGTCATAAGAATTGATTTTCTGACAAGTAAATCTCTTAGTGTTATAACTGATTTGAAAAGACGTGAGATTTCAGTTAATGATAAATCGGAAGATAATGCGGTAGATTATTCAGCGCATTCTCTTGTTGCAACAGATTTTGATTTTTCATCAAAGAAAAGCGTAATTTGTTATTCAAAATACGGCAGTAAATCAAACGTTGTCTGTGGTTTTTATAAAAACGGTAAAGAAAGTTGCCGAATTGAGAATATAGAAAATGTTAAATCAGTAAGCTGTAATTCAAATACAATCGCAGTTCTTACAGACAGTCAGGTTCTGTGCTATAGCTTTAGTGGTTCTCTGAAAAGCACAGTTGAACTGACCTTCAATGTTGACTCGGTTGTTCTTGATTCGTCAGCTTTATATCTGTTCTCGGGTTCTAATATTTACCGTGTAAAAACAGGCAGGGATCAGGTTCTTGAAATAGAATAATTATGAATTAATTTTTAATATTTTAACTAATTGATAAATTTGTAACTTTTTTCTTGATAATTGAATTTTGTTGTGTTAATATTTTCTTTACGGAGGTCAGGTAATGATAAATTTAGTTGACTTGATTTTATTAGCATTAGTTATATTTTTTATAGTTACCGGTATCAGAAAAGGTTTTGCAAGGACATTACTTTCTTTTATTGCAAGGATTGCGTCACTTGTGATTGCATATTTTGTTTCTGATATGTATGCTGATGTTGTATATGAAAAGTTTTTCAAAGATGATGTTGTGAATGTCATATCTGAAAATTTTAAAATAGATATGGCTGTTATAAAGGATATGGGTATTACCGAAAGTTCTTCGTCTTCTGTTGAAGAACTTGTTGCAGGACCATTGGCAGTTGTAATTTGCAGAATTGTTATTTTTGCAGCTGTTTCGGCAGTAGCGTCTATTGTGCTCAGCATACTGGTTAATTTGATTTGTAAAATTGTAAAACTGCCTGTTTTGCGAACTGCGAATAAATTACTCGGTGCGGCGCTCGGTTTGTTCAACGGCGTGCTTTGTGTATTTATCCTGTCATTTATTTGTACAATAGCAGTAGGATTTGTTGATAATTCAGAGTTTACAGAAATGGTAAACTCGTCATATATTGTTGATTATTTTGCATATGCGAATATGTTTATATAGGAGCGTGTATCACAGTTGAAAGAACTTTTTAAAGGATGTTTAACGATTCCGAATTTACTTAGTGTAATCAGAATCTTATTAGTTCCGGGATTTGTTTATTATTTTCTTGATGACAATAGGGTAGTAGCAATTATTTTACTTGCTCTATCAGGTTTTTCAGATTTCCTTGATGGAAAAATTGCGAGAAAATTCAATCAGATCAGTGCAATGGGTAAACTCCTTGACCCGTTGGCGGATAAACTTACACAGTTAGCAATCGCTGTAGTTCTGTTCTGGCAATTTAATTCATCTTCAGTGGAATCTCTCAGAATTTTCAGTTATGTATTCCTTGCATTTCTCGGTAAAGAAATGCTGATGCTTGTTATGAGTGTTGTTATGTTGTCACTGGGCTTAAGACCTTGTGCAGCAGAAATTTACGGTAAAGTTGCAACGTTCACTTTCTATGTTGTAATGATTGTCATTATCTGTTTCGGTCCTGAAGTGGGAGCTTTCATAAACTTCTTCATTATGCCTGAGTGGCTTGTAATGGCACTTGTTATAATTTCACTTATTTTGACAATAATTGCTCTTGTGAGTTATATTCCTGATACATTAAGACAGTTGAAAGGCAGAAAAGCAAATAAAAAAGGGGAAACCAAATGAAAAAAATGATGTGCAGCAGATGTCACGAAAGACCTGCGGTTATATTTATTACTAAAATAGAAGGGGACAAGTCTACACCCGAAGGACTTTGTATGAAATGTGCCTCTGAACTTAACATAGGACCTATCAAACAGATGATGCAGAGTATGGGTATTACTGATGAAGACCTTGAAGCAGCAAATGAACAGCTTGAAAACATGATGGGTATGATGCCTATGGGCGATGACGATGACGACGATGATGAAAAGGATTTTGAACCCGGCGGAGCACAGTCGATGCCGGCAGAATTCCTGAAAAACTTCCTCGGCGGTGCATTCAGTCAGAATAACAGTTACAGTGAAAACAATCCGCTTCCTGATTCCAAGAAACCTTTTGAAAATAAGAACGACAAAAAGAAGAAGGAAAAAGAAGATAAAAAACAAAATAAAAAACGTAAATTTCTCAATCTCTATTGTACCGACCTTGTCAAAAAAGCAAAGGAAGGTAAAATTGACAGAATCATCGGCAGAGAAAATGAAATTTATCGCGTAACACAGATTCTTTGCAGAAGAACAAAAAATAATCCCTGTCTTATCGGCGAACCCGGTGTAGGTAAAACTGCAATTGCAGAAGGGCTTGCACTTAAAATAGCAAACGGTGATGTTCCTGCAAAACTTGCTGATAAAGAAATACATCTTCTTGATTTGACTGCTCTTGTGGCAGGTACACAGTTCAGAGGACAGTTTGAAAGCAGAATCAAGGGTCTTGTAGATGAGGTTAAATCAGAGGGTAATATAATTCTCTTCATTGATGAGGTTCATAACCTTGTAGGTACAGGTGATGCGGAAGGTTCAATGAATGCTGCAAATATCTTGAAACCTGCCTTGTCACGTGGCGAAATTCAGATTGTTGGTGCAACAACTTTCGATGAATACAGAAAATTCATCGAAAAGGATGCGGCTCTTGAAAGACGTCTGCAGCCTGTTAAAGTTGTTGAACCCTCAATTGATGATACGTATAAAATGCTTATCGGTATCAAAAACTATTATGAAGATTTCCATAGAGTAAAAATCAGTGATAATCTTGTTTACAATGCCGTTGTTCTTTCTGAACGTTATATCAATGACCGCTTTCTGCCTGACAAAGCAATTGACTTGCTTGATGAAGCGTGTACAAGAGCAAATCTGAGAAATAAGGCAATCAGTGACCTGGAAATCAACGAAAAGAAAATCAAAAAACTCACAGACGAGCAGAAAGAGCTTGAAGAAGATGCTGAAAACATCGACTATGAACAGATTGCAAAAATTAAAGCAGAAATCATAGTTTGTGAAGAAAAGCAGAAAGAACTTTCTGTTCTCGCAGAGGATAATGCAGTAACTCAGGATGATATTGCTCACGTAATTGAACTCTGGACTGGTATTCCCTCAAGTAAAGTAATTGAAAGCGATCTGAGAAAACTTTCCGATATGGAAAAGAATCTCAGGGGAAAAATAATCGGTCAGGACGAGGCTATTGACCTTGTTTGTGCCGCTGTAAGACGTGGCAGAGTTCAGCTCAGTCCCCGCAGAAGACCGTCATCATTCATCTTTGTTGGTCCCACAGGTGTAGGTAAAACCGAACTTGTAAAACAACTTGCGAATGAGCTCTTTGATTCACCTGAAACACTTATCCGTCTTGATATGTCAGAGTTTATGGAAAAACACAGCGTGTCGAGAATCATCGGTTCACCACCCGGATATGTAGGTTATGATGAAGCAGGACAGCTTACAGAGAAGGTAAGAAGAAAGCCTTATTCAGTAATCCTTCTTGATGAAATTGAAAAAGCACATCCCGATGTTATGAATATTCTTCTTCAGATTCTTGATGAAGGTAAGATTACTGATTCACACGGCAGAAATGTAAGTTTTGAAAACACGGTAATTATAATGACATCAAATGCAGGCAGTGAACGTAAAGAGGGTGCTCTTGGCTTTGCAAAAACTCAGAATGAGGTTAATAAAGATAAGGCAATGAAAGCACTTTCAGAATTCCTCAGACCTGAGTTCATCGGCAGAGTTGATGAAATTGTTGTATTCAATGACCTGATAAAAGCAGACTTTGAAAAGATTTCCGTTCTTATGCTTTCTGAACTTATTGATGCCTTACAGGATAAAGGTATTAAGTTTGAATGGTCAGAAGAAGTACCGAAAAAACTTGCTGATCTGGTCGGTGAGAAAAACGGCAGGGGAGCAAGAGATTTGAGAAATGTCATCCGCCGTAATGTTGAAGACAAAATTGCAAACATTATGGTTGAAAAGTGTGACACATCACTTTCTTCTGTTACACTCAGTGTTGTTGAAGACCAGATTAAAGTCGAGGCAGTATAAATTATCTTACTGAATAATGTTGCCTTCCCCCTGAGGGGAAGGTGACATATTCCTGAGAAAAAGGCGGATTAGGTGTAAAATCTGCTAAAAATAATATAGAAAAATTTCAAAAACCCCTTGACATTTGAATTACCTTGTGGTAAAATAGTCAGCGTTGTGAAAACTAAATATGCGGGTGTAGTTCAATGGTAGAATCCCAGCCTTCCAAGCTGGTCGTGTGGGTTCGATTCCCATCACCCGCTCCAATGCGCTTCTAG
>JAZRQI010000177.1:0-4548 GCA_045649705.1 Acutalibacteraceae bacterium | reverse complement strand
TCAGGCAATGCTCACAGGAGAAAGACAGTACCTTGCAACAAACGAGGCGCTTTCCTGTGTAAGAGAGGCAAAAATTGCACTCACAAGCGGAATGACCCTTGATGCAGTGAATGTTTCTCTTGACTGTGCAATTGAAAAACTTCTTGAACTCACAGGCAGAAAAGCAAGTGATGAAGTTGTAAACGAAATCTTCTCACAGTTCTGTGTAGGTAAATAAAAAAATTGTCGGGAGGACCTTTGTGTCCTCCCGTTTTATTTTTGCGTCGCAGACCCGTAACTCTGCACTCTGCATTCAGCATTCTGCACTCAATTTACCCCTTTATTACACTAAATTTTTCTTGTATATTTGGCACAAAATAGTCAATACTAATGTGGTAAAAATGCTGATGTATATGTAAAATTCACAATAATTTTCCAACCTGAAAAATTCTGTTGACAAGGTATTTCCTTTGTGTTAAAATATCCAAGATACTGTATGTTAGAGTAATCTGCATAAGTATGCTTGGGTGTTACGGAAAGTTTTTCCGGACATACTATTTTCGGAAAGGAGAGAGAATATTGCCGACCTTTAATCAGCTCGTCAGAAACGGCAGAGAGGTACATGAGAAAAAAGCAAAGGCACCCGCACTTCTTAAGGGTCTTAACTCAAAGAAGAACGTTATGACAGATAACGATTCACCCCAGAAACGTGGTGTTTGCACAGCAGTTAAAACTGCAACTCCCAAAAAACCTAACTCTGCGCTGAGAAAGATCGCCAGAGTACGTCTTACAAACGGAATCGAAGTTTCAGCTTACATTCCCGGCGTTGGCCACAACCTTCAGGAGCACAGCGTTGTTCTTATCCGTGGCGGCCGTGTTAAGGACCTTCCCGGTGTGCGTTACCACATCATCAGAGGTACACTTGATACACAGGGCGTAAATGGCAGAATGCAGAGCCGTTCAAAATACGGTGCAAAACGTCCCAAGAAATAATTAAGGGACAAACTTTTCATTAATTTGAGAGATACAATCTTCTTGCAGGCTTGTGCCTGCTTAGCAGGTACGACCAATGTTGAAGTTTATATATATTGCTTCTCATTGGCGCCACGGGGATTTGTCACTCGAGTACCTAAGATATCATTATTATGAAGGAGGGAAGCGAAGTGCCAAGAAGAGGCCAGATTGCAAAACGTGACGTTTTGCCGGATCCGCTTTACAATTCAAAGCTCGTAACACGCTTAATCAACAGTGTTATGCTCGATGGTAAAAAAGGTGTCGCTCAGAAAATCGTTTACGACGCTTTCGATATCATCAAAGAAAAGACAGGTAAAGATCCGCTCGAAGTATTCGAAGCAGCTATGGAGAACGTAATGCCCGTTCTCGAAGTTAAAGCTCGCCGTGTAGGTGGTGCAACTTATCAGGTTCCGATCGAAGTAAGACCTGAAAGAAGACAGACACTCGGTCTGCGTTGGATCACAGCTTACAGCCGTGCTCGTTCAGAAAGAACAATGAAAGAAAGACTTTCTAACGAAATTCTCGACGCTATCAACCAGACAGGCGGCGCATACAAGAAATGTGAAGATACACATAAAATGGCAGAAGCTAACAAGGCTTTCTCACATTTCAGATGGTAATGAGCTTATTGTGCTTTATCGGGCGGTTGCCTGATAAAGTACAGTAAATACCAGAAATTTTATGGAGGTAATTATGGCAAGACAAGTATCTTTGGAATACACCAGAAATATCGGTATCATGGCTCACATCGACGCTGGTAAAACAACTACCAGTGAAAGAATCCTGTTCTACACAGGTAAAACTCACAAAATCGGTGAAACACATGACGGTTCTGCTACCATGGACTGGATGGAGCAGGAGCAGGAAAGAGGTATCACAATTACTTCTGCTGCTACAACATGTTTCTGGAAAGACCACAGAATCAATATCATTGACACTCCCGGTCACGTTGACTTTACAGTTGAAGTTGAACGTTCACTCCGTGTTCTCGACGGCTCTGTAACAGTTCTCTGTGCTAAGGGTGGTGTTGAACCTCAGTCTGAAACAGTTTGGAGACAGGCTGACAAATATCAGGTTCCCAGAATGGCTTATGTTAACAAGATGGACATCATGGGTGCTGACTTCTACAATGTTGTCGCAATGATGAAAGACCGTCTTAAATGTAACGCTGTTCCGATTCAGCTCCCCATCGGCGCTGAAGCTGATTTCAAGGGAATCGTTGACCTTGTAACTATGAAAGCAGAGGTTTACTACGACGACAAGGGTCTTGACGTTCGTGAAGAAGAAATCCCTGCTGATATGGTAGAACTCGCTGAAAAGTATCATGCAGAGCTTATGGAATCTGTTGCAGAACAGGACGAAGAGCTCCTCATGAAATACCTTGACGGTGAAGAACTCACAATCGATGAAGTTAAGGCTTGTATCCGTAAAGCAACAATCGCTAACGAGATGGTTCCCGTTTGCTGCGGTACATCATACCGTAACAAGGGTGTTCAGCTTCTCCTTGATGCTATTGTTGACTTTATGCCCGCTCCCACAGACGTTCCCGCTATCACAGGTGTGAACCCTGACACAGAAGAAGAAGAGACTCGTCCTTCTTCAGACGATGAGCCCTTTGCAGCTCTTGCTTTCAAGATTGCTACAGACCCCTTTGTTGGTAAGCTTTGCTTCTTCAGAGTTTACTCAGGTGTTGTAAATGCAGGTACAAACGTTTACAACTCATCAAAAGACAACAAAGAAAGAATGGGTCGTATCCTTCAGATGCACTCAAACTCAAGACAGGATATCGATTGCTGTTATTCAGGCGATATCGCTGCTGCAGTTGGTCTTAAAAACACAACAACAGGTGACACACTCTGTGACGAGAAACATCCCATTATTCTTGAATCAATGGAATTCCCCGAGCCTGTTATTCGTGTTGCTATTGAACCCAAAACTAAGGCAGGTCAGGAGAAAATGGGTATCGCTCTTCAGAAACTTGCTGAAGAAGACCCCACTTTCAAATGCTACACTGACGAAGAAACAGGTCAGACAATCATTGCCGGTATGGGTGAGCTTCACCTTGAAATCATCGTAGACAGACTTCTCCGTGAATTCAAAGTTGAAGCTAACGTAGGTAAACCTCAGGTTGCTTACAGAGAAACAATCAAAGCTAACGCTGAAGAAGATTGCAAATATTCACGTCAGTCAGGTGGTAAAGGTCAGTACGGTCACGTTAAGATCAGAATTGAACCCAACCCCGGAAAAGGCTACGAATTTGTCAACGCAGTTGTTGGTGGTTCAGTTCCCAAGGAATATATCGGACCTGCTGAAGAGGGTATCAAGAGCGCTATGCTTTCAGGTGTTCTCGCAGGTTACAACGTTGTTGACGTTAAGGTAACACTTTATGATGGTTCATACCACGAAGTTGACTCATCAGAAATGGCCTTCAAGATTGCCGGTTCAATGGCATTCAAGAACGCTATGAAGAAGGCTCAGCCCGTTCTCATGGAACCCATGATGAAGGTTTCAGTTATCACTCCCGACGATTACACAGGTGATGTTATCGGTGACATCAACTCTCGTCGTGGTCTCATGCAGGGTATGGAAGCAAGAATCGGTGCAACTCAGGTTAACGCACAGGTTCCCCTTGCTTCAATGTTCGGTTATGCAACAGACCTTCGTTCAAAGACTCAGGGACGTGCTCAGTACGCTATGGAACCCGACTGTTACATGGAAGTACCCAAGAGCCTTGCTGAAGAAGTTATCAGCGCAAGAAGCAAAGGTTAATTTCAAAAAAGACTTGAAATTTTCCTGAAAACTTGTTACAATATCCGTATGCGGTAGCATAACGGACCAAATTAAATAATTTATAATTAGTCAAAGGAGGCTATTTCTCATGGCAAAGGAAAAATTTGAAAGAAGTAAACCCCATGTTAACATTGGTACAATCGGCCACGTTGACCATGGTAAAACAACACTTACAGCAGCTATCACAAAGACTCTCGCTTCTAAGGGTCAGGCTGACTTCATCGATTACGCAAACATCGATAAGGCTCCCGAAGAAAGAGAAAGAGGTATCACAATCAACACATCACACGTTGAGTACGAAACAGAAGCTCGTCACTACGCTCACGTTGACTGCCCCGGTCATGCTGACTACATCAAAAACATGATCACAGGTGCTGCTCAGATGGACGGTGCTATCCTCGTTATCGCTGCAACAGACGGCCCCATGGCTCAGACAAAAGAACATCTCCTTCTTGCTCGTCAGGTTGGTGTTCCCTACATCATCGTATTCATGAACAAATGTGACCAGGTTGACGACGAAGAACTCCTCGAACTCGTTGAAATGGAAATCAGAGAAACTCTTGACGAATATGAATTCCCCGGCGACGATACACCCATCATCAAAGGTTCAGCTCTTAAAGCTCTTGAAGCTGCTTCAGCTGATGACGATGCTTGTGCTCCCATCTGGGAACTCATGGCTGCAGTAGACAGCTACATCCCCACTCCCGACCGTAAAGCAGACCTTCCCTTCCTTATGCCCGTTGAAGACGTATTCACAATCACAGG
>JAZRQI010000176.1:0-5297 GCA_045649705.1 Acutalibacteraceae bacterium | reverse complement strand
AGAGCTTTACGGTTTGAGTATAGAACAAATCGAATATGCTGCTGAAATCGCAATTGAGCACCTTTTAGGGCTTACCTGCGACCCTATACGCGGTCTTGTACAGATTCCGTGCATTGAAAGAAACGCAGTTGCAGCTATGAGAGCAATAAATGCGGTGAATCTTGCGAACTTCCTCAGTGATACCCGTAAAATATCCCTCGACCTTGTTATTAAAACTATGTACGAAACAGGCAGAGACATTTCAAAGACATACAAAGAAACATCTTTGGGCGGTCTTGCAAAACTTTATGATTAAAAAAATGACCCACAGGTTTTAAGCCTGTGGGTTTTGAATTTTGTTAAGTTGAAGTTTTAATTGGTTGAAAGTTTCATCACTGATATCATGCTCAATTTTACAGGCATCTTTCAAAGCTGTTTCCTGACTGACACCGATTGAAACAAGAAGCTCGGCAATTACATTGTGACGCTCATAGACCTTATTTGCAATTTCAAGACCTTTTTGTGTAAGGCTGATGAAGCCTTTATCACTTACTGTTACATAGTTGTTTTCTCGTAACTGTTTGAGCATAACACTCACTGTAGGTTTTGAAAAACCGAGAGCGTTGCAGATGTCAATTGCCCTTGTTTCGTTGTTATTCTGTTTATTGAGCATCAGTATGGTTTCAAGATAGTTTTCGCCTGATTCAAGAACTTTCAAAACATTTCATCCTTAAAATTTATTTATTATATAATACCACAAACGGGAGTTTAAATCAAGAAAAATTAAAATTCAGTACTCCATACGTAGTTTGTAGCAACAATCTGTGAAGCAAACATTTTCTTTGCTCCTGATTCATAGAGAACAAGAAGTTTTCCGTTATAGTTGTCAATACCCTCAGAACGGGGGAGAGCGTTGAGAGAAGATACCATCTTACTGTTGTCAAGGAAACGGATGGCTACTTCTTTGCCTGATACGGTAACTGTGCCTTCTGCAGGCATTTCAAGTACGTTTTTATATGTGTTGAGTTCGGATTTTATAATACTGCCTGAAATACTTGTAACAAATCTGCCGTCAGGAAGCTGAGCAAAGCCCTGACACATACTTTCAGTTGCAAGAATATAATTGGGTGCTACAACTTCCTTTGATTTTCCATCATAGTCAAAGCCTGTGGGATTGCCGCTTTCGAGAATGTAACCGCAAGTCCAGGCAAACATCTTTTCACCGTCAGGAGAGGTGAGGTGGTGTGATTCTTCTGTTTCATAAGTTTTTCCGTTCTTATGGTATTCACCGACCCAGAGAATGCCGTCAGAACAGTTAACATATGATGCTCTCGTTCCTGAGTTGAAACTGTCAGCAAACTGAACTGCACTGCCGTTTTCAGCGTTTTTTAAGGTATCAAGGGGAAGTCTTCTTGCGTATTTTCCTGAAACTACCCAGGCATTACTCTCAAATGTTGCAATGCCTCCGCAGTGACCGGTGTATTCGCTTGAATCAACATTCAGGAGAGTCACATATTTTTCTTCTTCACCGGTTTCGGGGTTAATCACATAAATTCTTGATGCACCCGCTTCGTTCATATAACCGCAGACAAGAACTTTGTCCAGATACTCACTGTATGCAAGTCCCTGAGGAACGAAATCAGTATCAAGTGCCGGAATTTCGCAGAACTTTTCAGATGAATTGTTGTGTTCTTTGAAAAATGATGTTGCAATGAAGCTTGTGTCACTTGTAACAAAATTTACAAGATTTGTGGGTAACATAGTAATTGCAGTAATGAGTGAAAGAAATACTGCTGAGATTCTGTTGAAGATTTCAGTCATAATTTTACTCCTTTTTTCTTTTATGATAACATATTTTTTATTCTGTTTCAAGTGAGATATACTTTACAAAGAATGAAGAATTGTGATAAAATATAAAAGGTGATTAAAATGAAATTATTGATTGATGCTGATGCTTGTCCTGTTGTTGATATAGCACTCAGATGTGCAAAAGAAAATAATACTGAGGAATGTATTCTACTTTGTGATACTTCTCATATGATAGAACGAGAGGGTGCGAGAACAATTGTTGTGTCAAAAGGTGCTGACAGTGCCGATTTTGCCCTTGTAAACCTTGTAAGTGCAGGTGATATAGTAGTAACTCAGGATTACGGTCTTGCGGCAATGTGCCTTGCTAAAAAGGCTCATGTTCTTAATCAGAATGGACTTATTTTCACAGAGTTCAACATTGGTTCTCTTCTTGAACAAAGGCATATTTCTAAAAAAATCAGAATGTCAGGCGGAAGAACAAAAGGTCCGTCAAAAAGGACAAAGGAACAGGACGAAGCATTTCTGTTGTCACTTCAGAAAATATATAAAGCTATAAAAAATACTCTCTGATTTCTCAGAGAGTATAATTTTTTATAAAGATTAAACTTCAGGAATTTCGATTTCGATTTCGTGACCGAGATTTGCTGATTTGCAGATACCGTCGATAATAGCCTGATTGTAAAGAATCTGACTTGTGGGAACGGGAGCAGGACCGCCTGTTTTAACTGCATCAAGGAATGAACGGATTTTCTTGTAGAAGTTACCTTCGCCGTCATTTCTCTTTTCAGGAATTTCTGTGCAAACTTCGCTTGAACCGATGTTGCGGTAGATTTTAAGAGGACCGCCGATTGAGCCGTTCCAGCATTCTGTTGAGGGGATTCTGAGACCAGCTTTCTTACCGAGGATAAGAGCGTCACCTGCAGTGTCCATATTCATTGCCCATGAAATACGGAAGTCGAGAATGATTCCGCCTTCAAGACGAACAAATGCTGCTGCAAAGTCGTCAACGCCGAATACATCTTTGTGTTCATAATCATCAGCTTTACCGAAGAAGTCAGATTTGTAACCTGTAACTGTAAGGGGCTTGGGATAGCCGATAGCGTTGAGGAGCATATCAAGAGAATAGCAACCGATGTCACCGAGAGCACCGATACCTGCTGTTTCTTCTTCAATGAATGATGTGCCAAAAGGAGTGGGGATACCGCGTCTTCTGCCGCCACCTGTTTGAATGTAGTAAACTTCACCGAGTTCACCTGATTCAACGATTTCTTTAATCATTTTCATGTTTTCGTCAAATCTGGGCTGGAAACCTACTGAAACGATTTTACCGCTTGCCTTTTCAGCTTTGCAGATAGCAACTGCTTCTTCAGTTGTAACGCACATGGGTTTTTCAAGGAGTACGTTAACGCCTTTTTCAAGAGCATAGATTGTACATTCAGCGTGTGTTGCATTGTATGTACAAACGCTTACTGCATCAAGTTCTTCGTTGTCAAGAAGTTCTTTATGTGAAAGGTATGTTCTTGCACCTTTAACGCCCCATTTTTCAAGGAAAGCGTCTGCCTTGCCGGGGATAAGGTCAGCAGCACCTACAAACTCGATATCGGGCATTTTAAGATATTCTTCCATATGTGCATCAGCAATCCAACCTGTACCGATGATGCCGACTTTAAGTTTTTTGCTTGTGTCAATTTCGTTCTTTTCGTGTTTTACTTTGAACTCGTCAAGAATGTTTACTTTTTCTTCTGTTGCCATTGTGATATACCTCGCTTTTAATTAAAATAAGGATTTTTTGTTATATACCAAAATTATCTTTAAGATAATTACGGCTCATTTCAGCACTTTCAAGGGGAGTTTTGCCCATTGTAGCGTCGTCCTGTTCAACCACAACCCACTCTGCGCCTGCTTTTTCACTTGCTTCAAGGATTGCACCGAAATCCTGACAACCATAACCTACAGGTCTGAAAGCAAATCCTTCTTCTGTGTTGTCAGATGCTTCTTCGTCATCAATGCCGATAAGCTTGTAGAGAGAACCTTTCTGTTCACCATTGATAACGAAGTCTTTAAGGTGAACAACGGGGCTTCTGCCTGAATATTTAAGGATATATTCTGCAGGGTTTTCACCGCCTACATTTACCCAGCAAGTGTCAAGTTCAGTTTTGAAAATGTCTTCGTCAACTGATGCATAAAGCACGTCAAGACCGTATTCGTCACCGAGTTTTACAAATTCAAAATCGTGGTTGTGGTAGAGGAGAGTCATGCCCATTTCTTTTGCTTTTGCACCGATTTTTTTGATGCCAACAATCAGTTCATCAAACTTTTCTGCACCGGGACGGTATTCTTCTGTCATATAGGGAATAACAACGAATTTACAGCCGATTTTTGCATAGTCTGCAAGAACTTTTTCTGTATCATTTACCATAGCATCGTAAGGTACATGTGCTGAAATGGGAGTAAGCCCGATTTCTTCAACAAGATTTTTCACTTCATCTGCTGATTTGTCGAAAAGTCCTGCAAATTCAACACCATCAAAACCAAGTGCTTTAACTTTCTTTAATGTGCCTTCAAAGTCTTCCGCCATATTATCTCTTACGGAATAAAGCTGAAGTGCAACAGGGAATTTTTTCACAAATATCACTACTTTCTGTGCTTTTTTACAATCATACCACATTATATCGTGGATTTCAATAATTTTTCTATTATTTATCCTGCATTTCTGTCAATAAATTCAGGCTTGAATTTTGAGTATACGATTTTTTGTCCGTGGTACAGACCGTAGTATCCTGAAAGCATATAACTGAATGCACAGGATAAGAGGAAAAATACCAATCCATCACTGCCGAAAAGTTCAACACTCAGTATAATTGAGGTAATAGGGCAGTTTGTAACACCGCAGAAGAGTGACACAAGACCTATACCTGCACCGAATGAAGGTGAGAGACCGAGGAGTTTTCCCGCAACGTTACCGAAAGTTGCACCTGTAAAGAAAACAGGGACAATTTCACCGCCTTTGTAACCTGCGCCGAGAGTCAGAGCAGTGAAAACAATTTTTAATATGAATGCTTCATATTTTGCTTCACCCGATAAGGCTTTTTCGACGATATCCATACCTGCACCGTTGTAGTCATAAGTTCCCACAATAAGTGTAAGGAGAATAACCAGCACACCGCCTACAGCTATTCTTATATATCTGTTGGGCAGAAACTTTGAGTAAAGTTTTTCTGTTTTATGCATTGTGATACAGAAAATTACGCTGAGAACGGCACAGAGTATTGAAAGAACACTGACCTTTAAAACGGATGACCAGTCAAGGTCAGGTGTGCCAGACAACAAAAATGCCGTAGGTGAAACACCCAGAATTTCAGCAAGTTTTGTACCGACAATGGCTGAAACTGCACAAGGTACAATTGCTGAAAAGTGCATAACACCTACATTTACAACAAGTCGGATCGTAGCCATGTCGTTCTGTGAGCCAAGGAGTTGTAGTGGGGATTTGTCTTCCTAAGACCGCT
>JAZRQI010000175.1:0-1638 GCA_045649705.1 Acutalibacteraceae bacterium | reverse complement strand
CTTTACGACAGTAAGGAAATTGATATCACAACTTTAGAAGAAGATGTACTTGACAATGCATCATACTTCGGTAGAATTTTTGCCCGTTCAGGCGGACTTTCAGATGCAGTAGCACAGGGTCTCAAAGAACAGGAAATTGATTTTGACCTGAAAGCAATTCCCTGTGACGGCATTGAGGCTTGCCGTACAGCGCTTATGAAGAGATCAAAGAATGTTCTTGATGCAAACTTCATTGAAGGTATGGCTTGTGTAGGCGGCTGTATCGGTGGTGCAGGATGCCTTACTCACGGTGAAAAGAACAAAGCAGAAGTAGATAAATACGGCAGAGAAGCATTAGAAAAAACAATCAAAGACGCAATTTCTCTTTTATAAACATACATGCAAACCGGGACTTTCCGTATTAACGGAGGTTCCGGTTTGCGTGTTTTTTTACCGTGTACATGTTGTACGGTTCAAAATAAAGAAATTTCGGAGATTGTCTTTTAATTTACAATGCTTTGTGATAAGGAGCATTCGGGATTTTGGGTAAATAAAAAATAACCGCTGAAAACAAAGTTTCAGCGGTTATCTGGTGCGAGTGGTGAGACTTGAACTCAGATCGGGAGATTTTGTAATTTTTGTCTTTTTACAGTTCAACAACCTGTGTGCCGTCTTTCATAACATAATGCGTTTTCACACCAAGTTCTTCCATCCAACTGCGTGTGATAAGTGTTTTATACGGGCCCTTTCCGTCTCGGTTTGTCCAGAGCCAGGATGGTGTTGGCCACAGACAGATTTCGGGTGAAACAGTCTCATAAAATTTACGGCTGAGTCCGCCTTGACCATGGTGTGACATCTGACAGATATCGCAGTCAAGCAGTCCCGAATCTTTCCAGAGTCGCAGAATTTTTTCACCAGCAGCTTCTTCACTGTCTCCTGTAAACATGATACTTTTACCGCCAAGCTCCATACGGAAAACGAGAGAGGAGTTGTTACAGTTTTTGATTTCGAAATCTTGTGAATACAGAATATAAAATCTGGCAGAGCCTATCTGCAGTATGTCACCGCCACAGAGAATGCGTGTTTTTGTTGCAACTAAAGGCAATACTCGGTAAAAATCGTCCATTGTTTCCACTGCCGAACCGTCATTGCCTTCGAAAAATCCACGGGACGGAAAATTAAAATAAATCTTTTCAACATCAACTTCATCAGCGTGATTTTCTGTAACGTCAAAAAAGCAGTTTACATGGTCACTGTGAGGATGAGTTAGAAACCAAGCATCAATGTGAGGTCTATCTTCTCCGGAAATTTCTTTCAGTTTTTTCAGGAAGTAAGGCGCTTCACTTTCATATCCACCGTCAATAACCAACAGCTTGCTGTCTTCTGTGGTGATGATAAAACTGTTGCAGATGGTGTCTGTGACAGATTTTAACATAAATATTTTGTTTGCAAATTGTCTTGTCTGCATAGTGTTACCTCCTGTGTGTTACTGTCAGAAAGATATTTTTGTTTTTATGGTAATGTGGAATGATCAGCTTGACAAATTCAAGTTTTTCGAAATCATTATACCATTCACATAGTGAAAAAACAACACCCCACAATGAAAGGTTTAAATAAGTCTTTCAAAGTGGGGTTATGTTTTGATTGTCTGATAAATTG
>JAZRQI010000174.1:0-4004 GCA_045649705.1 Acutalibacteraceae bacterium | reverse complement strand
CAGAATGATGATTAAACAGGACCTTACAAAGTACGATGTGTCAAGTGTTGAACATGCTACAATCGCAGGTGAGGCTCTTAACCCCGAAGTGTTCAGACAATTTGAAAACCTTACAGGACTTCAGGTTATGGAAGGCTTCGGTCAGTCAGAAACAACACTTGTTATCGGTAACCTTTTCGGCTCAGAGCACAGACTCGGCTCAATGGGTAAACCCGTACCTTTGTACGATGTTGACATCGTTGACCCCGACGGCAACTCAGTACCCGTTGGTGACACAGGTGAAATTGTTATCCGCACATCAGAAAAAGTTCCCTGCGGTCTTTTCAAAGGCTATTACCTTGATGAAGAAAAGACAAACGAAGCATGGTATGACGGACTTTATCACACAGGTGATACAGCATGGAAAGATGAAGACGGATTCTACTGGTACGTTGGCCGTGTTGATGACGTTATCAAGTCATCAGGCTACAGAATCGGACCCTTCGAAATTGAAAACGTTATTATGGAACTTCCCTATGTTCTTGAGTGCGGTGTTTCTGCTGCACCCGATGAAGTGAGAGGTCAGGTTGTTAAAGCAAGTATTGTCCTCACAAAGGGTACAGAGGGTACTGAAGAACTTAAAAAGGAAATCCAGAAATACGTTAAGGACCACACAGCACCTTACAAATATCCCAGAATCGTTGTATTCAAAGATGAACTTCCGAAAACTGTAAGTGGTAAAATCCAGCGTAATAAATTATAATCGGTGATTTAATGAACTTTAAGCGAGTAACTCTTTTTGCAGGTCACTACGGCTCAGGCAAAACAAATATCGCCGTAAACTATGCAGTAAAGATAAAAGAATCAGGTCTTGACGTTTGCCTTGCAGACCTTGATATAGTCAATCCTTACTACCGAGCAAAGGACAGTGAGGACGAACTTGAAAAGAGGGGAATACACCTTATTTCTTCTGTGTATGCAAACTCAAACGTGGATTTACCTGCAATACCTCAGGATATGTATTCAATCGTGCATAACACTGATACATATGCTGTTATGGATATCGGCGGTGACGACAGAGGAGCCTTGGCTCTCGGCAGATACGCGCCGTCAATCACAGAAGAAAATAACTATGAAATGTTCTTCGTAATAAACAAGTACAGACCTCTGACTCCCGATGCCGAAAGCACCGTGGAAGTTATGAGAGAAGTTGAAACTGCAGGCGGAATGAAGTTTACGGCAATCGTAAACAATTCCAACTTAGGTGAAGAAACAACAGCAGAAGATGTTCTGTCATCTGTTTCTTATGCAGAAGAAATTTCACGCCTTACAGGACTTCCTGTAAAGCTGACAACAGTCAAAGCTACGTTATATAACGAATTGTCCGGCAAGATAGAAAATATAATGCCCCTCAATTTGCAACATATAAGAAAATACGATTAAAAAATCGAATTTGATTAAGGGAGAGATATTATGGCAAAGGTAACTTTCGCAACAGATTTGTGTAAAGGTTGCGGTCTTTGTGTAGTTGCATGTCCCAAAAAGATAATTGCACTTTCCAAAGACAAAATCAATGTTAAAGGACATCATCCCGCTGAAATTACAGACAGTGAGAAATGTGTAGGTTGTGCTTTCTGCGCAACAATGTGTCCCGATTGCGTAATTAAGGTTGAGAGGTGAGAATAATGGCAGAAAAAGTATTGATGAAAGGTAACGAAGCAATTGCTGAGGCTGCTATTATGGCAGGTTGTCGCCATTACTTCGGTTATCCCATAACTCCTCAGACAGAGGTTGCTGCCTATATGGCAAAGCGTATGCCCAAAATCGAGGGTGGCGTTTTCCTCCAGGCAGAAAGTGAAATCGCAGCAATCAATATGGTTTACGGTGTTGCTGCAACAGGTAAGAGAGTAATGACATCTTCTTCAAGCCCAGGAATTTCACTTAAAAGTGAAGGTATTTCATACATCGCAGGTTGCGACCTTCCCGCACTTATCGTAAACGTTCAGCGCGGTGGTCCCGGTCTCGGCGGTATCCAGCCCTCACAGTCAGACTATTTCCAGGCTACAAGAGGCAGCGGTCACGGTGACTATCACCTTATCGTTCTTGCTCCTGCATCAGTTCAGGAAATGGCATCTCTTACATTCAAAGCATTCAATCTTGCTGACAAATACCGTATGCCCACAATGATTCTTGCAGACGGTACAATGGGTCAGATGATGGAACCTGTAAGCCTTGATATGGGTGAAGTTGAAACATACGAAAAACCCTGGGCACTTACAGGTACAAATATGGAAAGAGAACACAACATTGTTAACTCTCTTTCACTTGTTCCCGAAGAACTTGAAAAATTCAACTTCGAACGTTTTGAAAAATATAAGGCAATCGAAGAAAACGAAGCACTCTGTGAAGAATTTATGATGGAAGATGCAGAAATCTGTATCGCAGCATTCGGTATTGCTTCACGTGTTTCAAAGAATGCAGTTATCGAAGCAAGAAAACAGGGCATCAAAGTTGGTCTTATCAGACCTATCACACTCTGGCCCTTCCCCAAAAAGGCATTCGCAGCTGCAGCAGACAAAGTTAAATCATTCATCAGCGTTGAAATGTCAATGGGACAGATGATTGAAGACGTTAAACTTGCAACAGAATGCAAGAAGCCGGTTACACTCTGTAACAGAGCAGGCGGTATGATTCCTTCACCTGAACAGGTACTTGAAGCAATCATCGAAGCAAACAAAGGAGGCGACAAATAATGGTAGTTTTTGATAAACCCCATGCACTTACAGATGCACCCCTTCATTACTGCCCCGGATGTACTCACGGTATTATCCACCGTCTTGTTGCCGAGGTTATGGATGAACTTGGAATTGAAGGCAAATCAATCGGTGTAGCACCTGTTGGTTGCTCAGTTATGGCATATAATTATTTCGGTTGTGATATGATTCAGGCAGCGCACGGACGTGCTCCCGCAGTTGCAACAGGTATCAAACGTGCAGACCCCTCAAAGGTTGTATTTACATACCAGGGCGACGGTGACCTTGCTGCTATCGGTACAGCAGAAACAGTTCACTCTGCTGCAAGACGTGAAAACATCACAGTAATTTTCGTAAACAATGCAATTTACGGTATGACAGGCGGTCAGATGGCTCCCACAACTCTTCCCGGACAGGTTACACAGACATCACCCTACGGCAGAGATGTAAGCGTTGCTGGTTACCCCGTAAAAGTTGCTGAACTTCTTTCAAATGTTGACGGCGCAGCATACATCGAAAGAGTTGCAGTAAACAATGTTAAAAACATCAACAAAGCAAAGAAAGCAATCAAAAAAGCTTTCCAGAATCAGATTGACGGTAAAGGCTTCTCACTTGTTGAAGTTCTTTCAACTTGCCCCACAAACTGGGGTGTAACACCTGAAAAGGCACTCACATGGCTTGAAGAAAATATGATGCCTTATTATCCTTTAGGTGTTTATAAAGATATCTATGCAGAGGAGGAAACAAAATGAGTAAATCATGCAGCATCCTCTTTGCAGGATTCGGCGGACAGGGTGTTCTGTTCGCAGGTAAATTCTTAGCATACAAAGGACTTGACGAAGGCAAACAGGTAAGCTGGCTTCCCTCATACGGTCCAGAAATGCGTGGCGGTACAGCAAACTGCAGTGTTATTATCAGCGATGACCCCATCGGTTCTCCTATCATCAGCGAACCTGATATCCTCGTTGCTATGAACCTGCCCTCACTTGATAAGTATGAGGGTACAGTTAAAAAAGGCGGTAAGATTATTCTTGACAGCTCACTCATCGGCAGAAAAGTTGAGAGAGATGACGTTGAAGTTTTCTATGTTCCCGCAACAAAACTTGCAAACGAAAACAACACACCCAAACTTGCAAATATGATTATTGCAGGTAAGCTTATGAAAGAATGCGATATTATTACTTGTGATAATATGAAAGAAGCACTTTCACACGTTGTTTCAGCAAGACACCAGGATATGCTCGACATCAACCTTGGTGCTATCGAACTCGG
>JAZRQI010000173.1:0-6130 GCA_045649705.1 Acutalibacteraceae bacterium | reverse complement strand
AATACCGTCTATTGTTTTACCTTCCACAGCACCGATATAGAGAGATGTAAGATAGAACATTGCAAAGTTTGATGCAATTGGCAGATATGTGCCTTTTGATGTTTTGTAAGTTGAGTTACAAACATATGAGTAATAATATGCGCTGTCAACGGTTTTAATTTTTTCGTTAAGTTCCCGTGATCCTCTGAGAGTCAGATCATATCCGCAGTTATCCTGTGCTTCAACTGCAGTTTTAATAGTTTTCCAACTGAACTTTGCTCTCTCTTCACCCTGTTTGGGAGTAAGACCCATATGTCCCATAGGAAGGTCCCACATAAGAACATTGCTGCCGAAAACTGCACCTGCAAAATTAAGAAGTGCTATAATACCTGTCATAAGGAATGAATCGTGAATAAGGTTTGCAATAGGTGAGCCGTTATGTACGCCTGAAAAAGTTACAACAGAATAAATAGCATCTTTATGTCCACCTGTGAAAAGCGGGGATGTATCTTCTCCCGTTGCAGCAACTTCTGCTTCATCACCGAATGCTACAAGTGAAGCAAAAAGCCTTACTGTATGGCCGCCGAAAGAGTGACCCACAAGGTTAATTTTCTCTTTCATGTCCCAGGGCTCACCCATAAGAGGTTTGTCTGTATAATCATAACCGTATCTGTCGTGATTATGTTCCTTTGAATGTGCTTCACCGTAGTCAACAACTGTACCCATAAGCTGAGCATACAGTTCACAGGCTCTGTCCCACGCACTGTTGAAAGGACCTACTACTGCGGCATATGCTTCAATTCCGTGACTATTATAAAGGTCAATTACATCTCCCTCGGAAGATGCCCAGCCTCCCCAATAAGCTTCTTCACCGTATTTGTTCCAACCGCCCATACCGTGGACAAATATCCAGGGATGCTCATTTGACACATTATAGGTTTTACCTTCAAATTCAACCTTGTTGCTTTCAGCAAAAGCAACTGTGCTGAACATTGTAAAAACCATAACTGCACATAAAAGTATGCTGATAAATTTTTTCATTTTCATCCCTCCGAAAATAATTTTTATCTTTGATTTTATTTTAACAGGCATAGTTTTCCAAGTCAAATTAAAAATTATTATGTAAAAATCCTCTCAGAAATCTGAGAGGATTTTAGTTTTATTCTTCTACAGGAAGATTTACTTTAATTGCAAGTTCATCAAGCTGTTCTGTGTCGATAACTGAGGGACAGTCTGTCATAGGTTCACTTGCATTCTGTACTTTCGGGTAAGCGATAACATCACGGAGAGTTTCGCATCTGAGCATCTGCATAACAAGTCTGTCAAGACCGATACCCATACCGCCGTGAGGAGGTGCACCGTATTTGAAAGCATCTGTAAGGTAGCCGAATTTTGCGTGTGATTCTTCTTCGCTGAGTCCGAGAAGTCTGAACATTCTGTTCTGTAAATCAGGGTCAGTGATTCTGATTGAACCACTTGAAAGTTCAATGCCGTTGAGAACAAGGTCATAAGCCTTTGCTCTGACATTCGCTTTGTCTGTTTCAAGATAGTCAAGACATTCATCCATGGGAGATGTGAAAGGATGGTGCATTGCAACCCCCTGCAGGCTGTCTTCATCCCAATCGAAGAAGGGGAATTCGATAATCCAGAGAAGATTGAATTTTGATTTATCAATAATATCAAGTTTCTTTGCAACTTCACATCTGAGTGCACCGAGAACTGAAAGAACAATTGAATTTTTTGTGTCGCCTACAATAAGAATTACGTCGCCGTTTTCTGCACCGCATTTTTCTTTGATTGCAGCCATTTCATCTTCAGTCATAAACTTTGCAAATGAAGATGCAACTGTGCCGTCTTCAGCAATTCTTGCCCATGCAAGACCTTTTGCACCGATACCTCTTACAAACTCTGTAAGTTTGTCAACTTCTTTTCTTGTAAGAACATTGAACGCGTTCTTTGCAGTGATTGCTCTTACTGAGCCGCCACCCTCAATTGCAGAAGTGAACACACCGAAACCGCAACCTTTTACTGTTTCGCTCAGGTCAACAAGTTCCATATCAAAGCGGGTGTCAGGCTTGTCACTGCCGTAACGGTCCATTGCCTCTTTGTAAGTAAGACGGGGAATGGGTGTTCCGATTTCAACATCGATTGCTTCTTTGAAAACTCTCTTGATGTATCCTTCACCGATTGAAAGAACATCTTCCATATCTACAAAAGACATTTCAAAGTCAATCTGTGTGAATTCGGGCTGTCTGTCTGCACGGAGGTCTTCGTCACGGAAGCAACGTGCAATCTGCATATATCTGTCAAAACCTGCAACCATTGAAAGCTGTTTGTAAAGCTGAGGTGACTGAGGAAGTGCATAGAATGTTCCCTTATGAATTCTGCTGGGAACAAGGAAGTCACGTGCACCCTCGGGAGTTGATTTGATGAGCATGGGAGTTTCAATTTCAATGAATCCGTTCTCATCAAAGTAGTCACGTGTGATTTTTGTAATCTTGTGACGCATAAGAATATTTTTCTGTAAATCAGGACGTCTTAAGTCAAGATATCTGTATTTGAGTCTTGTGAGTTCACTTGTTGCACAGTTTTCAACAATTTCAAAAGGAGTTGTTTCACTCTTTGCAAGAAGCCTCAGGTCATCTACGAAAATTTCGATTTCACCTGTGGGAATTTCCATATTCTTTGAAGAACGCTCTCTTACTTCACCGCTTGCCATAAGTACAAATTCACTTCTTGCGCTGAAAGCCTTTTCAAAGATTTCTTTATCTGTTGTATCGTCAAAAGCCAGCTGCACAATACCTGTTCTGTCTCTCAGGTCGATGAAAATGAGAGCACCAAGGTCACGCTGACGCTGTACCCAACCTGTAACGGTTACTTTTCTGCCGATATCTTTTGCTGTAAAAGTACCGCAGTAGTCTGTTCTTTTTTTACCTGCCATTGTATCCATTTTTCTGCCCCCTTTTATTCCTGTGAACCGAAGAGTGAACCTAAATCAAGGTTTTCACTGCCGATAAATTCACCGAGACCTTTTGCTGCATTCTGAACCATAATGTTCATAAAATCATCAGCAAATGTTTCAAGTTCAACTTCAGCCATATCGCCTGTTTCCATATTTTTAAGCATTGCTTTACCGTTTTCAATTTCGCTGTCACCAAGCACCATTGAATACTGAGCACCGATTTTACCTGCATATTTCATCTGTGCTTTTACAGATCTGCCGACAACGTCAAACTGTGCACTGATGCCGCCGCTTCTCAGGTCTGTTACGATTTCAGATGCTGCAAGTGATGCTTTATCACCGATTGATGCAATATAAACTTCACAACCTCTGCCCTCGGGAAGTTCAATTCCCTGTGCATCGAGAAGGAGAAGAAGTCTTTCAAGACCCATTGCAAAACCAAGTGAAGGTGTATGTGCACCACCCATTTCTTCAACAAGTCCGTCGTATCTGCCACCGCCGCAGACAGTACCCTGTGCACCGATTTCAGTTGAAACAAATTCGAAAACTGTTTTTGTATAATAGTCAAGTCCTCTTACAATCTGAGGATTGATTTTATAATCTATTTTCATTGTTTCCAGATATTTTTTAACCATCTCGAAGTGCTCTTTACATTCATCGCAAAGGAAATCGAGAACAACGGGAGCCTTTTCTGCAATACCTGAGCATACGGGACTCTTACAGTCAAGAATTCTCATGGGATTTCTGTCAAGTCTGTCAAGGCATGTTTCACAGAGGTCTCCTTTGTAACTCTCAAAATATTCTTTGAGTGCCTTGTGATATTCTGCACGGCATTTTGGACAACCGATTGAGTTAATCTGAAGTTCAAGATTCTGTACACCGAGGAATGCAAAAATTTCATTTGCAAGTGAAATGATTTCCGCATCAGCAGCAGGAGATGCTGTACCGAGACATTCAACACCGAACTGATGGAATTCTCTGAGTCTGCCTGCCTGAGGTTTCTCGTATCTGTAACATGAAGTTACATAACAGACTTTCTGAGGAAGTGCATCGTTGAAAAGTCCGTGTTCAAGGAAAGCACGTACTGCACCTGCTGTACCCTCAGGTCTGAGTGTTATTGAACGGTCACCTTTATCGGTAAATGTGTACATTTCTTTCTGCACAACGTCAGTTGTGTCACCTACTGAACGCTGGAAAAGTTCAGTCTGTTCAAACACGGGAGTTCTGATTTCTTTGAAACCGAATGTTTCTGCAATTTCAAGAGCAGTTTTTTCTACAAACTGATTTTTATAGCTCTCGCTCGGCAGAACGTCCTGTGTTCCTTTAATTGCTTTGATATTTAACTGCATAAAAACTATCCTTTCGGAAAAACTGTCGATAAAAAATTACCGACAGTTTAAATTATATTACTGATTTTCTTCTGCTACTGCTGTTTCTTCATTTTCTGCTTCAGTTTCATCTTCAGCATCAATGTGTTCAGTAGTAGTCATTGTTGCAAGTCTTTCACCCTCAGTAACTTTCATTACGCGGACACCCTTTGAAGGTCTTGCAAATGTGCTGATTTCGTTGGCGGGAATTCTGATTATAATACCGTCAGATGAAATAAGGATAACGTCATCGTTTTCTTCAACAACGCTGATTGCACTTACGTCACCGAACTGTTCTGTACGGTAGTTCATAACACCCTTACCGCCTCTTGACTGGATACGGTAATCTTCGTTTGTGCTTCTTCTGCCGTAACCTCTTTCGTTTACAGTAAGAACTGTTGTGCCTTCCCTGAGAACGTCAAAGCCGATAACTTCGTCACCGTCTCTCAGGTCGATTGCTTTAACACCTCTTGCAGTTCTGCCAAGAACACGTGCATCACTTTCGTTAAAGCGGATACACATACCTTTCTTTGTAGCAACAAGAAGGTCATCATTACCGCTTGTAAGTTTAACCCATGCAAGTTCGTCACCTTCATCAAGGTTAACTGCGATAATACCTGACTTACGGACATTTTTATATTCAGAAACTGCTGTTCTCTTGATAATACCGTTTCTGGTCACCATACAAACGAATTTTTCATCGTCTTCTTCAGGTTTAACACGAATCATCGCAGACACTTTTTCTTCCTGAGTAATGGGAAGAAGGTTTACGATGTTCATACCCTTACTTGTACGGCTGCCCTCAGGAATTTCATAACCTTTGAGTCTGTACATTCTGCCGGCTGTTGTAAAGAATACAACATAATCGTGAGTTGAGCAGGTGAACATTGTTTCAACAATATCTTCTTCACGGCGTGTAAGACCTTTAACACCTCTGCCGCCTCTTCTCTGAATCTGATAAGTTTCAGTAGGCTGACGTTTGATATAACCGAGAGTTGTCATTGTGTAAACACATTCTTCTTCGGGAATAAGATCTTCAATATCAACTTCACCGCTGACATTTGCAATTTCTGTTCTTCTGTCGTCGCCGAATTTGTCACCGATTGCTTTTGCTTCTTCTTTAACAATAGCAAGAACTCTTGATTCATTTGCAAGAATATCAAGATAATCTGCGATTTTTTCTTTGAGAGCAAGAAGTTCTTCTTCAATCTTCTCTTTTTCAAGACCTGTAAGTTGTCCGAGACGCATCTGAACAATTGCCTGAGCCTGTACATCGTCAAAATCAAAGCGTGACATAAGTGCTTCTTTACCTTCTGCGATGCTCTTTGAATTTCTGAGAATTGAGATAACTTCATCAATGAAATCAAGTGCTTTTTTGAGAGCTTCTAAGATGTGTGCTCTTTCCTGTGCTTTTCTCAGGTTAAAGCGTGTTCTTCTTGTAATAACTTCGCACTGATATTTGATGTAGTACTGAAGAATTTCTTTAAGTGTAAGAATCTTCGGAACACCATCAACGATAACAAGATTGATTACACCGAAAGTTGTCTGGAGCTGTGTATAAGTATAAAGCTGATTGAGAACAACCTGGGGGTTAGCATCTCTTTTCAGGTCAACCTGAATGTGCATACCTTCACGGGATGAATAGTCGTTGATATCTGCAATACCTTCAATTCTCTTATCCTTAACAAGGTCTGCCATACTTTCAATAAGTCTTGCCTTGTTTACAACATAAGGAATTTCAGTAATGTTGATAGAAAATCTTCCGTTTTTATTTTCAACAATTTCTGCACGTGCACGTACAATAACTTTACCTTTACCGGTA
>JAZRQI010000172.1:0-1980 GCA_045649705.1 Acutalibacteraceae bacterium | reverse complement strand
GCGTAAAAGTCTGTTGTAAACTGCAAGACCTACTCCCTCATCTGACGGACAGTGAGCAAATGCAATTTCTGCTCCTGTTTCGTCAAGCTCTCTCAGAGCATCGAACAATCTTTTTGCCTGAGAATTTGAGTCATCACTTCTTCCGTAAGTCACACACTCAACGGGAATTTTTTCCGTCTCATCTTCAAAGCAAAGTGCAACTGCATTTTCACTGTGAGATGAAACATATTCTGAATATTTTTCCGTGTCGCCTTTAACAATTACAACTTTGATTTTCGGCGCATAGTGTTTATATTTCATTCCGGGAGATGCTGCCTCAGCGTTCTCTTCAAGTTTTGATTTTACTGCTTTGTCAATTTCAATTTCACCGAGAACTTCCTCAAGCTGTTCCGGGGTGATTCCGCCGGGTCTGAGAAGTCTTGGCTTATCTCCTGCAAGAGTTATAACAGTAGATTCAAGACCGACTTCGCATTCTCCGCCGTCAAGAATCAGTTCGATTCTTCCATCCATATCATCAAAAACATATTTTGCATTTGTAGGACTTGGACTTCCCGAAAGATTTGCTGACGGTGCCGCAATGGGACAACCTGATTTTTTTATAACTTCTCGCATTACGGGATGTGAAGGCATTCGAACTGCAACAGTGTCAAGATTTCCGCTTGTTCTTGACGGAACTTTATCAGATTTCGGCATAATAATTGTAAGCGGTCCCGGCCAATATTTTTCCGCCAGAAGTTTTGCTTTCTCAGGAAAATTTTTCACAAGAGGATAAACTTCTTCAGCAGAAGACACGTGGACAATCATGGGATTATCTTTCGGTCTTCCTTTTGCCTCAAAAATTTTTTCTACAGCTTCGGAATCAAAAGCGTTTGCACCGAGACCGTAAACAGTCTCAGTAGGCAGACCTACAACACCGCCGTTTTTTATTATAACGACAGCCTTTTCAATTGACTCTTCAGTTGCTTTTAAAATTTCAGTTTTCATTATTCTTCTGCCTTTAATTTTTCTGCTGTATCTGCTGTGATAAGTGAATCTATAAGTTCATCAATGTCACCGTTGAGCATTGATTCAAGTCTGTAAAGTGTAAGACCGATTCTATGATCGCTGATTCTTCCTTGAGGATAGTTGTAGGTTCTGATTCTTTCGCTTCTGTCACCTGAACCCACCTGGCTTTTTCTCTCTCCTGCAATTGCATCGTTCTGTTTTCTTCTCTCTTCATCGAGAATTCTTGAACGGAGAATTTTCATTGCTTTGTCTTTGTTTTTATGCTGACTTCTTTCGTCCTGACATTCAACAACTGTACCTGTGGGAATATGGGTAATTCTGATTGCTGATTCTGTTTTATTGATATGCTGACCGCCTGCGCCGCTTGAACGGAAGGTATCTATCTGCAAATCAGCAGGGTTTATTTCGATATCTACATCCTCTGCTTCAGGAAGAACTGCAACAGTAACAGTTGACGTATGAATTCGTCCCTGAGATTCTGTTTCGGGAACACGCTGCACACGGTGAACACCGCTTTCAAATTTGAAACGTGAAAAAGCACCTTCACCTTCAATCATAAAGCTGACTTCCTTGAAACCGCCAAGCTCTGTTTCGTTGGCACTCATAATTTCAGTTTTCCAACCTTTTGTTTCCGCATACATACTGTACATTCTGTAAAGCACACCTGCAAAGAGAGACGCTTCCTCTCCGCCTGCACCGCCACGGATTTCCACAATAACGTTTTTGTCGTCATTGGGGTCTTTGGGAAGAAGTAAGATTTTAAGTTCATCTTCTATTACTGCAATATTCTCTTTTGCCTCGATATATTCCTCTTCCACCATCTCACGGAAATCTTTGTCCTGAGAAGAATCTTCAAGAATCATCTTTGCTTCATCCAGAGTTTCTTTTGTCTTTTTATATTCTCTGAATTTTTCCACAACGGGGGTAAGAGTTTTCATCTCACGCATAAGTTTCTTATACTTTTCAATATCTGCC
>JAZRQI010000171.1:0-4931 GCA_045649705.1 Acutalibacteraceae bacterium | reverse complement strand
TTGCTTTACTGTCTGTCCGACAGACACATGAAGAGCAGAACAATGAGCATAAAGAGTAGAGTAAGTGTCATCGTGTTTAATCTTTACATAATATCCGTAAGAGTTATGCCAAGTTGCAGTTACAACAACCCCATCAGCCGCCGCAAGAATAGGCGTACCTAGAGGAGCTGCTATATCTGTTCCGCCGTGTGTTTTTATTTCTCCCGAAATCGGGTCAACACGAGTACCAAACGGAGAAGAAATATATTGGTCGTGTTCAAACGGTCAAGCAAACATACCTGTACCGACAAAAGAACTACCGCTTTGAATAATCTGTCCGCTTGCTCCGAGAAGGTCTCCCCATAAGTCAGAATATTCATCACTTATCAATTCTTCTAATAATGCTTTTTGTTCGTCATTGAAATTATACAATACAGAAATGGCATCTATTCATAACCGAAAAATTGAAACTGTAAAAAAGCAAAATTATCCGAGATTCACGATGTTGTAAATCTCGGATAATTTTTGAGTTGTTATTTTATTGAAAACTGGTTTTCTGAAAATTTAGATATATCAAGGAAACACATGGTAAAAAAACTATAAATTCTTTTGAGAGACAATCATAAGTATTTATGCTGAAAGTTGTTGTGCAACATACTTCAACGGATTTTTGTACAAGTTTAAAACCACTAGAAATCATTGCAATCTCTAATTATGTCGATATTAGTGTATCTGTTTTCAATCAAGGATTTAACATATCGCTAATATATTGAATCAATTCTTCTTGACTGTATGTCACGGTGCTGAATTCATACAAACTTCCGTCGCAAGAGAACTCTGCAATATTGACTTTATCGACACCATTTTCATAACTGCCATAATAAACATCGTAATCTGATATGGTGGTCATACTTACATTCGCGGTTGTAGATAGTAATGGTTTGTTCTCAATATCTTCTTTTGCAGTTTTTTCCGATTTGACAACACAGAAAATGCTTACTCCGGTACCATTGTCATAGGAAACATCGACATTCAGATATGAATAATTGCTGTAATCAGAAAAATCCGTCGTTCCCTCAGGACATTCAACATAAGCACTTATATATGCATCTTTACTATTGGGGACATTTGCGAGAATGTTACCATTCGGCAAAACGCTACATAGTTCGGAATAATTACTAAACTCATACCTTGCACCTGCCCTAGGATCTTCGATTTCAGAAGGTGTAAAAATATGAATCAATGTGGGTGTAACTATAATTACCAATGCCAAGCAGGCTGCAATAACGCCCCATGTACGTAAAGCATGAACTATCTTTACTTTTGTATCCCTTTCTTTTTCTGCATACTCAATAACATAATCATCTTTGATATCATTTATAGAATAGAAAATTTTTTCTACTTTCATAAGTGAACTCCCTCGCTTTCTAAATACTCTCTTAACTCGTTTCGTAAACGTAAGAGGAGCATTTTTGTTTTACTGACAGAGAAATTCATTTTGGATGATATTGTAGATATTGAATCGAAATACCAATATCTGCCCACAAAAACCATACGTTGCTCAGTCGACAAAGTCTCAAGCCATCTGTTAATCAAATCTCTTAAAAATATTTCGTCAATCATATCATCAACAGACTGTGGCGATGATATGATTCCCGTCAATTCATCATAAGCAAGTTCATATTCACCGGAACCACGCTTCTGTGCATTTTGTGCTTTAATTCGATTCAACGATATGTTTCGGACTATCTTTGCCAAATAAGCTGAAAGACAGTTTGGCTTATTTGGTGGAATAGAATTCCATGTGCGAATATATGTATCGTTTACACTTTCTTCTGCATCCTGACGATTACGTAGAATATTATTAGAAATGCTGAAGCAATATTTACCATACTTTTTTGCAGTTTCATCGATGGCTGATTCTGCCCTTCTAAAATATAACGCTATGATTTCACGATCATCCATAATAATTACTCCTTTCTCAGTATTTTGAAACCGGTTTCACTTATAAAGACACCTTTACCTGATACTTGGTCACGCGTTTTGTCTGTCACATACTATTTTTAATAGCAATTTTAATTTATATGGTAAAATATCGTATTGATTTCGGTTATTTATCAACTAATTTTAGCACATTAAATACAACTAGTCTATTCTTTTCGATAGAGTTGTTAAATTTATAAGGCAGTTTTTACACAGTCTGCTTTTTTGAAAAAGAACTGGGCAATCAAAAAATATTCTACATAACAATGAACTAAAAATCATACCATTTTTTACCTTAGAGCACAGATTAAACCCTGCCACCGAAGTGACAGGGTTTCGTTCTATTTAATTTACTTTATAAAACAACAATGCATTTACTCTTACACCATTCTGAATCACCTCATAATGGAGATGTGGTCCTGTTGAATATCCGGTTGAACCGCAATCAGCAATTACCTGACCTTGTTTCACCGTCTGTCCGACAGACACATGAAGAGCAGAACAATGAGCATAAAGAGTAGAGTAAGTGTCATCGTGTTTAATCTTTACATAATATCCGTAAGAGTTATGCCAAGTTGCAGTTACAACAACACCATCTGCCGCCGCAAGAATAGGTGTGCCGAGCGGAGCTGCAATATCTGTGCCACCGTGAGTTTTTATTTCACCCGAAATTGGGTCAACACGAGTACCAAACGGAGAAGATATATATTGGTCGTGTTCAAAGGGCCAAGCAAACATACCTGTGCCGACAAAAGAACTGCCACTTTGAATAATCTGTCCACTTGCTCCGAGAAGTTCTCCCCATAAATCAGAATATTCATCACTCATCAGTTCTTCCAATAATGCTTTTTGTTCATCATCAAAGCTATATAATTCTGATATTTCATCCACACTTAACTGAAGAATTGAAACTGTTAAAACTTTTTTTGTGACATAGGTTGTTGTTTTGATTGAATTACCGTTTTCGTCTGTTGTAACGGTGGTTTCTGCAACAACTTTAGGAGAAACAACACCTGTCATTGTGTTCATATCTTTCATAATGCCACGAAGCAAATCAATTTTAGTGTCATCAAGAGTTACAACCTCAAGTGGATTATCACCTGAGGTTGTTTTTACTGCATATACTGCCAATACATCTTTCCAATTTATTGAGGTATTACCTTGAACTTCAAGTAAATCGTAAGTGTAAGATGCTTTCATAGCAGTAAGATTTGCATAATGTTCAGATGTGAGTTCTGATATTGCCATAGACATAGTTTTCTGTGTGCCTGTTGTTTCATCATTCGCAAGGAATATACCAAAGCAAGTACCACCAATAGCACCGATTAAACAAATAATGATTATGACTACAACCGCAGGTACGCCACCTCCAGCAATAATAGCCCCTATACTTTTCGCACCTGCAACAACAGCCTTTCCTGCTTCAACAACTACCTTTGCAGCAATCTTAACCGTCTTAATAGTTACTCTTGCAGTTGCCTGTGCTGTTTGCTTTGTCCTTTTTGCAACTTCGGCAGTTTTCTTTGTTGTTGACGCAGTTGCTTTTACAGTGTTTTTTGTAGTTTTAACTGTTTTGTCAGCCTTTTTAATTCCTTTGGTTGTTGCATCAAGACTTCTCTTTGATTGCTTTATCTTACGAGCTTCGCTATTTACTGTCTTGACCGTTTGCTTTTCTGCACCGACCTTTTTAATAGTCGCCTGACCTTTTGTTTTAGGTGCAGTTTGCTTCCTCTGTCGAGGTTTCTTTATTTCTTCAACAGGAGTTTCTGTCTGTTGTGTTGATTTAGGCGGTGCTTGAGTTTTTTCTTTAACGGTAGTTTTATCTTGCCTACCTTTAACATCGCCATTTTCTTTTTTAGCCTGAGTCGGTTTATTATCATTTTGCTTTTGTTTAGGTTCAGCTTTTGGTTCTGTATTTTCAGATTGTTTTTCTGTTGGATTTTCTTCAAGCTCAGGTGATTCGTTCTCAGGAGCAGATTCTTCACTAGGCTTTTCTTCGTCAGGCTTTTTTTCATCTTCTTTTTTCTTTTCTTCAGACGTTTTCTTATCTTCTGCTCTTTTTTCCTTTACTTTTTCTATTGCTTTTTTTGTTCCCTTGCGAACTGTTTTTTCAGCACCAACAGCAACAGTTTCTGTACCGGATTTCATAGCTTCTGTAATCTTATCAGACGCATATTGCTCAGGTGATATATTATCAGACTGATTGATATTCTCATTAACGGTATCTTTAGTCTTTACACCGATGTTTTTCATTCTGTCACCAACATTAACCGCAGCGTCGTGAACCTTTACGTCTTTGACTATTTCACGAGTCTTAATACCTTTACCCATTTGCACCTCCTATATTTAATTTAATTGAATAAGTTTAGTTAATTGTGTTATAAAGCATAGCCTTATCAACAGGAGCAAGAAGCACCTTGCCCGTACCTCTGTACACATTTACAAGACCTTCACCGGATGCAGCAGAACCTACAAGGGTTTTGCCTGAACGCTCAACTGTGAAATCGAGTGACTTACTCCAAGCAATAGCAAGATTACCGTCAACCTTGAGAACATCGTTTTCAAGTTCGATTTCAATAAGTTCCTCTTTAGGGCATCTTGATTCAATGGCAAAGATACCGTTACCTGTAAGACCGAGATTGAAAAGTCCTTCACCTCCGAGAGCCGCAGATGAAATATTTGTACGCATAACCGCTTTCTGTTCAAGTGCTGAATCACAAGCAAGGAAAAGTCCGTCATCAAGAACAACTGCGCCGTTCCAATCGGCTGTGTTCATAAGAATAATGTGCTTATAGGTAGGTTCAAGAACAAGAGTGCCGTTACCTGTGTATTCAGGCTTGATTGCTGTTTCTCCTGTAACCTTACCTCGGAGTGCTTTGCCAAAGAGATCTCCGACACCCTTAATGCCTGTGGTTGCATTTACATTACCGACAGACCACTGCATCGCTCCTGCCTGAAGTGTGATATTT
>JAZRQI010000170.1:0-4026 GCA_045649705.1 Acutalibacteraceae bacterium | reverse complement strand
TTCAGAATAAATGCAGAGTTTTCAACATCGGTGCTGATTTCTAATCTTGGAATTATAACAATTCCTGAAAATGTGAGAGAGCATATAGACAGATTCTTCTTTTTCACAGGTCCCGGCATAGTCAACGGTGCAAGATGCGGTGCAGTTACTTTTGACGATAAAATAGCGTTTACTTTTTCGAATTGTTACAAAGAAGATGATATTGAAAAGGAATTCTTGAGAAGACTTGGGGAAATGGGAGTGCCTGTTACAGTAACAACCAACAGAGGTAATGCATTTGATGATGTTGACAGTGCTGTAAAAGAAGAAAATTATACTTATCCCGATAGAGTTTTTATCCCAACAAGAAAAGACCGGACTAAAATTTTCAGTAAAAATAAAATATTGTTCAGTGAAAAACTAAAAAGAGTGTTCCACGTATAGAAAGAAGCGGAGATGTTTGATTAAAAACATCTCCGCTGAATTTTTAGTTATTCAGATGACTTATAAAAATAAAAAATCCGAACGAGTTGTCATTAACACAAAAGTTCGGATAATTTGATTCTGGTGGGTGAGGGTGGGTTCGCCGCAAGGACTTTGTCCTGCGTCGCTTTGCAACGATTGAAATCAGCTTCGCTGATATGGTGGTTAGAATCCACGGATAGCTTAATTGTAAAACAAAAAAACAAAAGCACCGTTCGTACGGTGCTTAGGTTGGTGGGTGAGGGTGGATTCGAACCACCGAAGTCACTGACGACAGATTTACAGTCTGTTCCCTTTGGCCACTCGGGAACTCACCCACATATTTAATTTTGGGCATAAAAGTGGAGCTGGTGGACGGACTCGAACCCCCGACCTGCTGATTACAAATCAGCTGCTCTACCAACTGAGCTACACCAGCAACTTCAACGCTCGATTAATATACCATACTTTTTCGAGAATGTCAACACTTTTTTCAAACTTTTTTTAATTTTTTTCAAAAATTTTTTTATTCAGCAAATTTTGCGATTTCGTCAAAGCTTTTTCTCACCTTATTTCTAAGGGTTTCTTTCTCTGCATAGCCTACTGCAATTACTAATTTAATTTTTTTGTTTTTGGGCATTGAGAGTGCTTTGATGATTTTTTTATCGTCGAACATTCCCAGTATACAGGTTGAAAGACCTTGTGCAGTTGCCTCGTAGCAGATGTGGGTTGTGGCAATGCCGATGTCAATATCCTGAAAAGCAGTTTCCTGAAGAACAGAACCTACCTTTGCAGTGAAGTTTGCTTTTTCCTGACAGACGACGATGAATGCACCTGCGTTGTCTGTGAATTTGTTCATACCGATTTTCTGTGTAGCCTTGGCTATTTCGGGGAGGAGTTCTTCTTTGTCTACTACAACAAAGCTCCAGGGTTGTGAATTACATGCTGACGGTGCAAGACGTGCAGCTTCAATACAGTTTATCAGTTTTTCGCGTTCAACTTCCTTTTTGAGAAAACGGCGGCAACTTTCTCTGCTGTTAACTAATTTAAGAAACATAATGTTCACCTCAGAATTATTATAACGGTCTTCTGTTTATATGTCAATTGTCAGAGAATAATAAAAGAAAACCCGATTTAATCAGCTGTTACTAGAGGAGTAAATATGAAACGTTCACTTTCTGTACTTATTGTTGTGCTTTTACTTTTTGCCACTTTGCCGTTGAGGATGATTTATCTTGTGAGAAACACTCAGGATTTTCCGCAGGTGTCCAGTTCCACAAGAAGTATTTCTGTTTCGGAACTCAGGGGTGAAATTTACGATTGCAATATGCAACCTCTTGTGAACAGAAAATCTCACAATGTTGTTGCGGTAATGCCATGTTCAGAATCTGTGGAAATTCTCCGAAGTTATCTTGAAGACGGTGAATATATGTCACTTCTTCAATCTGTTGAGAAATCAGAGCCTTATATATTTGATTGTGACCTGATAAGCGAAAACAATTTTTTGAAGTTCACACAAAAATTCAGCAGATATACAGACGACGGATTCTGCTGCCACGTTGTGGGTTATGTGAACTCTGCGGATAATCAGGGTGTTTACGGGATTGAAAAGAGTTTTGATTCCTTGCTCAAGGAAGAAAGGAGAAAACTTATTTTCAGATACAATACAACTGCCCACAACAAGTTGCTGTCAGGAGGGGAAAGTCGTTTTGTCTCTGAGAATTATTATTCAAAAAAAGGTGTGAAATTAACGATTGATTCTGAAATTCAGCGTATATCTGAAAATGCTATGCACCTTTACGGCGTGGAAAAGGGTGCAGTCGTGGTACTTGATGCAGAAACAGGTGAGATAAAGGCTATGGCGAGTGCACCTGTTTTCAATCAGAATAATATTGCCGATTCTCTTGGAAACGAAAATTCACCCTTTCTCAATAGGGCAGTTAACTCTTACAGTGTGGGTTCTGTGTTTAAGTTGGTTGTGGCACTGACGGCTATCAAGGAGGGAAAAGAAGAATTTACAAGTTACTGTAACGGAAGTCTGGAAATTAGCGGTACTCGTTTTGCCTGTTCTGATTTTTCATCTCACGGACAGACCACCCTTGAAAAAGCTTTTGCCTATTCCTGTAACACGTATTTCATACGTCTTGCGCTGGAATTGGGAAGTGAAAAGATATTGAGAACAGCGGAAAATCTAGGTTTCGGAAAATCCTTTTCACTTGCTGACGGTGTCTATTCATCTGCTGGGAATCTTCCTGATTTATCTGAGGTTATGACTGACGGAATGTTGGCTAACATTTCTTTCGGCCAGGGGGGACTTCTTGCAACTCCCTTACAGGTGGCATCCTGTTATTCCGTTGCGGTAAACGGGGGCAAATATATTTCACCGAAACTTGTGGTATCAACTGTCAATTCAGATGGAAGCGAAGAGAGAATAAAGGACAGTCAGTATAAATACAGGGCACTGTCCCGTGAAGAATCGGAGAAAATGAAAAACCTGCTGATAAATAATTTCAAAGAGGGGACTTGTGTTTCAGCAAAACCTGACAGATGTATTGCAGGTGGCAAAACTTCAACTGCGGAAACAGGAATACTTGACGAAAACGGCAGAGAAATTCTCCATTCCTGGTTTGCGGGATTCATTGAGTGCGGAGATGATATTTATACAATCGTTGTGTTTGAAGAAGATGGTGTCAGCGGTGCAAAGGATTGCGGACCTGTTTTTCACGAAATTGCAGACAGAATAAGCGAAGTAAAGTGCAAATAAAAATAAAATCTTTAGTGTGTGCTGTTGACAAATTGCTGTAATATGGTACAATATATGGTAATTATATATTGAAAGGTTTGATGATTTTAAAATGGACCCGCTATTAGGTCAGATTCTTTTGTTGGTATTTCTTATTTTTCTTAACGCAGTTTTTGCAAGTGCTGAGATTGCAGTTATTTCATTCAATGCGAACAAACTTGCTCAGCTGGCTAAGGACGGCAACAAAAAAGCAAAACGTTTGATGAAGCTTACAGACCAGCCCTCAAAATTCTTATCTACTATTCAGGTTGCAATAACTCTTTCCGGATTTTTAGGAAGTGCATTTGCTGCTGACACTTTTTCAGAAAAACTGGTTGATTGGGCATCTAAGTTTGACCTGCCCGTAAAAATCTCTGTTCTGGATACAGTTTCGGTTGTTTTGATCACGATTGTCTTGTCTTATTTCACTCTTGTTTTCGGTGAACTTGTTCCGAAACGTCTTGCAATGAAGAAGACAGAAAAAGTGGCTCTCGGTGTTTCGGGGCTTATGGCAGTGTGCGCTAAGATTTTTGCACCTATCGTATGGGTTCTTACAAAATCTACAAATATTATTCTCCGTATGTTCGGTGTTGACCCCAACTCAGAGGACAACGAAGTTACGGAAGAAGAAATCCGTCTTATGGTAGATGCAGGTACAGAAACAGGTGCCATTGACCTTGACGAACAGGAAATTATCACAAACGTTTTCGAGTTTGACAATATTACAGCAGGTGAAGTGGCAACTCACAGAACCGACATTTCATTCCTGTGGGCAGAAGAAACCGATGAGGAATGGGAAGAAA
>JAZRQI010000169.1:0-11042 GCA_045649705.1 Acutalibacteraceae bacterium | reverse complement strand
CCCATACCTGCAAAAACAAGAGTGTTCACAGGTTCAGTAAGAACTGACTTTCTGATGTGAGAATGCATTTCGTTGACAGCCTCATCAAGACCGCCTGAAATTGCACCCATATAAACTTCGGGGGTTTTATAAACTTCTTTGGGAGCAATCACGCGAAGAGGTTTATAGCCTGTGATTTCTGCTTTAAATCCGAGAAAACTTCTGTCTCTCTCGTCACGGGCATTGAAGTCAACTGAGAATCTGCAACCTGCACTCCAGCCAATCTGTGCAAAGTACATTGTGCCGAGAACATTGTTTCTTATAAAAATCATAGAATGACGGAAACGGTCTCTGCCGAAACGTGTATCAACTGAGAGTGTATCGGTGTTCAGCTTATGCCACTTGAAATCGCCCTCGTGTGCCCAGTCTGCTCTGTCGAAATATCCTACTGAATACAGTTCTGACAAATCAGTTTCCTTTGTCAGTTCATCTCTTTCCATTTCTTCAAGACAACCGCTCAGAACTGAAAGTCTGCTGAGACAAAGGTTTTCGTCAGATAAATTTTCAATTTCTATGTAACGGCTGTACATCTGAGTGCCGTCGAGAAGTGTATGTACACGGAGTCTGACAGGCTTAATTTCGCTATCAAGTGTCAGAATGCCCTCTGTGTTTTCTCTGTCTTTTTTTATTTCAAAGTCAATGAATTTCAGGTCGTAATCAAGACTCTGACCGTCAATTTCAATGTTGAAGGAAAAAGGCTCACTTAACTGAGTGTAGTCAATTCTTGAGGGAAATCCTGAAAGGACATTCAGGGGATATCCTGCTGTGTTGTAACCGGCAGATACAAGTGTACCGCCTGCCATCATTTCTTCATATACCATATTCCCGCTTCTGTAACAGAATACGGGATTTTCTTTTCCGTGATAATAGATATCTGTAAATATTTTGTTCATAGCCTGACCTCATTAAAAAATACCGGGTTTGAGAGCTTCATAAATTGAAAATCCCAGCAAAAACAGACCTAAACCGATTGTCAGAATTTCGTTAAAACTAACTTTTCTTTCAACAACGAAAAGCTCAGGCTTTTTCGCATTGACATAAATTGTATACTTGTCACCTTTTTCCATGTAGTTGAAAAGCGATACAGACAAGCCGTATTTTGATTTTGAATAATAATCTTTTCCTTCATAACGGTAACTGAAAACACAATGTAATTCTTGTCTGCGGAATTTTATTCTTCTTTCTTTTTCTGCGCAGTATCCGTCAACAAGCTCTGTACAGCTATAAATTTTCAGAATACAGAAAACACCGTAAGCAATAGTATATATTCCCAATCCTCCGAAAAGAATGTTGGGGAGATACAAAAGTATATCCAATAAAAAATCCATAAAAATTCTCCTTTACGGAATAACTACTAACATCATAAGACCTATAAACGAGAGAACAAGGGAAATAATTTCCTTTTTCTTTGGTTTATTGGGTGTGAAGAATCCGAGAACAGTTGAAACTATCATAACTCCCCCTGTTACCATAGGGTACTGCACTGATGCAGGTACGTGAGCCAGTGCTATGAGAAGAAGATAGTTTGCAACTTTGTTAAGCAGTCCGCAACCTGCAAGGCTCAGATATGAATTTTTTGTGGGAAGTTTCACTTTTTTAATATTGAACAGAAGAATTGCACCTGCAATCACAACTGTCATCAGTGCACTGAGAACAGAGTACCCTGCTGCACTTGTTTTTACGGCTGTGCTTTCCTGAAAAATCTTTGAAAGCACACCTGACATTCCGTTGAATGTGAAGATTCCTGCATAGTAAATAAAGCCTTTTTTGCTCTGTCCTTTCTCAAAGGTAAGGAAAAGTGCAAGAGTCACAATAACGAAGCAAAGGATTTTACCAATAGTAAGGTTTTCTTCGTAAAACAAAATTCCTGCGAAGAAAGGCAGTAACATACCTCCCAGCATTGAAAAGATAGAATACAAAGAAAGGTTTATTTTTGACAGCGCTTTCTGTCCGCACAGGATACAGGCTGTCATATTGAGAGCAGTCACTGTTGCCATAAACAGCGTGTACCATGTGAACTCAAATTTGAATGAGTTTATCGCCCACAGAACAGGCAACCCCACAAGGCTTGAGCCGAAGACAAGCATCATTGAGGGAAGAAAACCGCTCCCGTTTTTCTTTTCGTAGTCGTTATTCAGAAAAAACTGAAAACCGAACATTACAACTGCAACTAAAATTATTCCGTAATACAAAATTTTCCACTTCCTTTTAACTGCTTTCATTGTATCACAGATATATCCGTTTTTCAATAAATAGTTGTTGTTGATATAAGATATTTTTTATGGTATAATAAACTATCTATTATTTTCCAAGAAGGTAGATTATGAAAAAATCACATTCCTTTTCCCTTTCCACAACTCACATAATTATGCTGAGTTTCCTGATTGCAATTATTGTGGGCAGTCTGCTTCTGGCACTCCCCATCAGTTCGGCTGACGGAAAATCAGTTTCGTTTATTGATGCCTTATTCACAGCAACAACCGCCACCTGTGTTACTGGTCTTGTGACACTTCCCACGGTTACTACCTGGAGTGTTTTCGGACAGACTGTAATTCTCATACTTATCCAGATAGGCGGTCTTGGAATTATCACAATTATGTCGGGAATTATGATTTTCCTCCACAAGAAAATGGGACTTGCCGACAGAATGCTGATACAGGACGCCTTTAACCTGAACACCTTATCAGGACTTATCAGATTCATTAAAAAAGTAATTCTCGGCACATTCATTGTTGAGGGTGCAGGTGCACTCCTTTATATGACTGTTTTTGTGCCTGAGTTCGGTGTTAAAGGGATATGGATTTCCGTTTTCAATTCGATTTCTGCTTTCTGTAATGCAGGTATTGACATCATTGCTGAAAACAGCCTTTGCAACTATTCCACTAACCCCATAATCAACCTTGTGACTTCTCTGCTTATTATCCTTGGCGGTATGGGCTACATTGTATGGTGGGATGTTATCAGAGTTTCAAAAATGAAAACAAAAAAGAAATTTTCAAGGCTTACTCTACACAGCAAAATTGCAATCACCTCAACAGCTATTCTGATTTTCGCTGGAGCTTTACTGTTTTTCATTTTTGAATTCAACAACCCCGAAACTATCGGTGACTTCTCAATCTTTGATAAAATTCAGGTATCATTTTTCCAGTCAGTAACTACAAGAACGGCAGGATTTGCCACTGTTCCTCAGGAAAACCTGACAAACTCATCCTCTGTTATTTCACTGCTCCTTATGTTCATCGGCGGCTCACCCGTAGGAACTGCAGGGGGTGTGAAAACAGTAACTCTCGTTGTCATTGTTGCCTCTGCAATTTCTGCAATAAAAGGCAAAAATGAAGTTACTCTGTTTTCAAGAAACATAAAAAAAGAAGCCGTCAGCAAGGCTGTGGCAGTTACAGGAATGTCTTTCTTCATTATGTTTACATCAACTGTTCTTCTCTCGGCAGTAACAAATGCAGATGTGCTCACCATTCTTTATGAAACAGTCAGTGCCACTGCCACCGTAGGTCTGACAAAGAATCTGACATCAACTCTTAATCTTGCAGGTAAAATAATTATAATACTTACTATGTATCTCGGCAGAGTAGGTCCCATTTCACTTGCAATTGCTTTTAACCGCAAAAACGAAAGCCCCAATATAATCAAAAACCCCACAGAAGAAATAAGTGTAGGATAGGTGATAAAAATGACTGTAAACAAAACTTATGCCGTATTCGGACTCGGCAGATACGGTCTCGCAGTAGCAGAAGAGCTTGTAAACAACGGTGCAGAGGTCCTTGCTGTTGATATCAACGAAAACTTAGTCAACGATGCAATTGAATTTCTCCCCTATTGCAAATGTGCAGATGTGACAGATGCAGATGTTATCAGACAACTGGGCATTTCCAACTTTGATGTTGTTATTATCGCAATGGCAGGCAGTCTTGAAGCAAGTGTTATGGCAACAATGCTCTGCAAAGAAGCAGGTGTGGAAACGGTAATTGTAAAATGTGCAAATGAAATGCACCAGAAAATCCTCACTAAAATCGGCGCAGATACTGTAGTTTTTCCTGAAAGCGAATCTGGAATAAGACTTGCAAAAAATCTGCTCAGTTCAGGATTCATTGATATTATCGAGCTTTCAAAAGATGTTTCCATGTTTGAGATGAGCGTGAGAGATGAGTGGACAGGCAAAAACCTTCTTGACCTTAATCTGAGAAAAAAATATGCAATCAACGTTGTGGCACTCTGTCAGAACGGCAATGTAACAACAGAAATCAACCCCACAAAGCTTCTTGAAAAAGATATGAAGCTTATCGTCGTCGCAAACGGCGAAGTTCTTAAAAAGATGAAATAAATTTTTCAGCGAAAAAGCCAGCTCCCCTTGCATTTTCAAGGGGAGCCTAATATTAACATTGATTTTATAAGAATTTCAATCTTGACAGAAATTATGTTTTTTGCTAGAATAACTTTTGCAAATTAAATACGGAGATGTATCGAAGTGGTCATAACGGGGCTGACTCGAAATCAGTTAGGGAGCAATCCCCCGCGAGTTCGAATCTCGCCATCTCCGCCAGAAAAAGAACCATAACTTTAACGCAAAGTTACGGTTCTTTTTTAATTATTATACTTCCGATTTTCTTGACATATATTGAAATCGGAAGTAAAATAAAACTAATAATAATCCTGAGGTATATCAGATGAAAATAGTATCTTTGCTTGAAAACACTTCGTCCTGTGACAAAGTTAAAAGTGAACACGGATTGTCCCTTTACATAGAAACAGATTCTCACAAAATCCTCTTTGATATGGGGCAGAGCAATTTATTCTCAGAAAACGCAGAGGTTCTGGGAGTTGATTTGACAGAAGTTGACATTGCCGTTCTTTCTCACGGCCACTATGACCATGGCGGAGGACTGAAAAAGTTTCTGGAAATCAACAAAAAAGCACCTGTTTACATACACAAATCTGCTTTTGAACCTCACTTCAACGGCACTGAAAAATATATCGGACTTGACGTTTCTCTGAAAGATAATCCCCGTATTATTTTTACGGAAGATGAATTTGAGATAGACGAAAATCTTACTCTTTATTCCTGCAACAACAGAAAGAGAACACACAGCCTTATTCCATCCGGTCTGACAACGTTTGAAAACGGGGAATTTGTTCCTGACGATTTCAGGCACGAGCAGTATCTTCTGATTGAAGAACAAAACAAAAAAGTTCTTATCAGCGGCTGCTCTCACAAGGGTATTCTTGATATTACAGAGTGGTTTCAGCCTGACTGTCTTGTGGGTGGTTTCCACTTTTCAAAGTTTCCCCTTGATGATAAGCTTTTGTCTTTCTCAAAAGAACTGGACTCCTACGGTACAAAGTTCTACACCTGTCATTGCACAGGTACGGAACAGTTTGACTTTATGAAAAAAGAAATGAAAAATCTTGACTATTTATCCTGCGGAGAAACAATCACATTTCCAGCAGACTGAGGATACCGTTTTCTCGCATTGCACCTGTGGATTTCTTTACAACCTCTCCTTTTTCCAACACAAAAAAGGTAGGTACACTTGAAACCCTGAACTGACGAGCCAGTTCTTCTTCCTCTGCCACATTGACTTTACCTACAAGTATTTCAGAATGCTCATCTGCGATTTTATCTATTACAGGTGATACCATTTTACAGGGACCACATGTGGGTGAAAAGAAATCAAGAAGAACTTTCTTTTCACTGTTTACTACTTCATTAAAATTATCTTTGTTTATAACTCTTGCTGACAAATCTGTCACATCCTTTCTTTTTTTAGTATTACCATAAAGTTGCGTAAAACAATTGAACAAAAAATTTACTTATGATATAATATTTCTATATTGAAAAATTATTGCAAGGAGGTATTTTTTATGGGCAAAAAAATCATTGTCGCCGGCGGTGGCCACGGCGGTATTGCTGCTGCTATGCGCCTTGCTCAGCACGGTTTCGACGTAACTGTATTTGAAAAGAACGCAAGAGAAAATATGGGTTACGACTGGACTGACATTTTTGACAGAAAAGGCTTTACAGGTCTGGGTATTCCTATGCCTGATAAAGAACTTTACAAGCTCAAACACGATATGACTTTCTACGGTCCGTCAATGGATGTTCCACTTACTCAGAACGTTCCCGAAGATGAACTTGAAATTCAGATGGAAAGAAAAGATATCTATAACCATCTGATTTTCCACGCTGAAAAAGCAGGTGTTAAGTTCGTTTATAACTGCGAGGTTATGGGACCTGTTCTTATCGGCAACCGAGTTGTAGGCATTAAAACTTCCGAGGGCGAACAGATTGCTGACCTTGTTATTGACGCCTGCGGTATGCACTCACCTGTAAGAAAGAATCTTCCCTCATCTTTCGGGATTCAGAAAAATCTCAAAGAATACGAAACCTTCTATGTTTACAGAGCTTTTTACAACAAAGCCTGTGAGGTTGACGACGTAAACAAATACAAGGTTCTTCTCCTCCCCGAAGGTGGAGAAGGTATTTCCTGGGTTGCAACAGAAGAAGAGCACACCGATGTTCTTATCGGCAGATTCCACCCCTTTACCGAAGAAGAGGCTCTCTCAACTGTTGACAGAATGAGAAAAACAAATCCCTCAATCGGCACTGAAAAAGTACGCGGAGGTCAGTTTGTAACAATCCCTCTCAGACACCCCTTGGGTCTTATGGTTGCTGATGGTTATGCCGCAATCGGTGACAGCGCATTTATGACTGTGCCTGTTATCGGTTCAGGTATTGCAAACAGTCTTAAAGCCGCAAAAATCCTTGCAGATACAGTAATCAGTGACATAAGCTGTTCTTTCAGCGGTGAAACTCTGTGGAAATATCAGAGACGATTCTACAAGGAGCTCGGTAACGGTCTTGCACCACTTGCCTGTATCAAGATGCTTCTTGCTCATTTCACAGGTGATGACCTTGACTACGTTCTGAGAAGCAAAATCCTCAACGCTGACGATATGACAATCGGTGCAGATGACAACAGCCTTTCTTCTATGCTGAAAGTTGAAGATTTATCTGTTATTCCAACAAAGCTCTACGGTCTTGCACGCAACAAAACTGTGTTGCTCAAAATTATGAAAATGATAGGTAACCTTGGCAGAGCAGTTGCCAATACAGCAACAATGCCCAGAACATATAACAGAACTGCAATTCTCAAATGGGTTAAAGAATATGACAAGCCCTTTAAATTCTGAACAATAAAGAAAAGAGGTAACTGAAAATGAAAAGAATTATTGCACTTATTTTATCCCTTTCGATTTTACTTGTATTTCCTGTAAGCACAAGTGCAGCATCAATCAATGATGGCATTGACACGCTCAGAGAAGAATTTGTTTTCGGTGAAGGTCCTGAAGAAGACGGATATTCAATCGACTACAGATACTACTCACCCGTAAAAAAGAATGACAAAACAAAATATCCCCTTGTTGTATGGCTACACGGTTTAAGTGACGGTTCAAAAGACGGTGTACAGGTAAACAAAAGCGAAATTGCTTACTGGGCAAGTGATGAATTCCAGTCTCGTTTCAAAGGCACAAAAGGTGCTTTCGTTATGGCTGCACGTTCACGCGAAGAGCTTGGTCACACCTGGACAAACGATATGGTTGAACCGCTCAGAGCTGCAATTGACGATTTTATCAAACAGAACAAAGCAAACATTGACGTTACAAGAATTTACATCGGCGGTTATTCAATGGGCGGTAAAATGACATATAAAATGGCAATTGCTTACCCCGAAATGTTTGCTGCAATCTTCCCCATATGTCCTGCATGGTCACCCTCAGAAGAAGCTCTTACATACATTGCCGACACACCTGTATGGATGGTCTCAAGTAAACTTGACCCCCTTGTAAACTACTATTTCTCAGTAAATGTTACATGGAATAAGCTGACAAGCGTAACAAACAATCCTGAAAACTGCAGATTCTCTTCTCTTACAAAAGTATGTTACGCAAACGGGCAGAAAACTCCCAGCAGTCACCACGCATGGTTCAGTGTAAACTACGATATGTTCACAACTGAAAACGGTGACTACCACTATATGACAACCGTAAACGGCAAGGGTGAAGAAGTGAAACTTACATATCCCAACGGAATGATTTCATGGCTCTCATCTTTCAAATCCGACTATGACGGAAAACCCATTGACGGTATGGGAAATCTTGAAAACGGCATTCAGACAGACAATATGGTAGCATTTGTTTCAATCCGTGAATTCTTTGTGATTCTCTTCGATGCAATAAAATCACTTTTTGAAATGATATAATAGTTAAAACAGAGGTTTTCGTTATTGAAAATCACTGTTTTTTTTGATATAATATGTTCATCTTTTCAGAAATATTATGGAGAAACAACAATGACTGTACTTATGTTTATTTTTGCTGTATTTGCAATTGTGGGTGCTGTTGACAGAATCATCGGCAACAAATTCGGTATCGGGCAGGAATTTGAAAAAGGCATTATGGCAACAGGCTCTCTTGCCCTTTCTATGGTGGGTATGATTTGTATTGCACCTGCTTTTACAAAAATCCTCATCCCCGTTATAACTCCCGTTGCAAACTTTTTCCACTTTGACCCCTCGGTCATAATCGGCTCTGTCCTTGCAAACGATTTAGGCGGTGCAAGTCTTGCCGAAAGTCTGGCATCCGATTCACTTATGGGCGGTTTTAACGGTCTTGTAGTAGCATCTATGCTTGGTGCTACAATTTCTTTCACAATCCCCGTTGCTCTCAGGTCAATAAAAAAAGAACTTCACAAGGAAGTTCTTCTCGGTATTCTCTGCGGTATCGGTACAATCCCCGTAGGTTGCATCGTTTCGGGACTTATGCTGGGTATCAGCTTTGTTCAGTTGATGCTGAACCTCGCTCCCGTTATCGTAATCGCAATCATCACCTGTGTTGGTATTGCAAAAGCACCTGACCTTTCAGTTAAAATTTTCAAGGTTTTAGGACATCTTATTGTATGTCTTGTAACTGTCGGTCTTGTGGGCGGAATTTTTGAGTCACTTACAGGCAAAACTCTCATCCCCGGTATGACAAATATTCTTGAGGGCTTTGAAATTGTTGCTAACATCGGCATTATTCTTGCAGGTGTGTTCCCGCTGATTTTTGTGATTTCAAAGGTTCTCGGCAAGGTTTTCAAAAAGCTTGGCAATGTTCTCAAAATCAACGACGTATCTGTTATGGGTTTCATTTCTTCCCTTGCAAACAGTATTCCAACTTTTGAAATGGCTGAGAAAATGGACAAAAAGGGAATTATTATGAACATGGCTTTTGCAGTTTCAGGTTCCTTTGTTTTCGGTGACCACCTTGCTTTCACAATGGCTTTTGACAAGTCATTCGTTGGTGCTATGATTGCAGGTAAACTTATCTCCGCCGTAACAGCCGCAGCAGTGGCAGCATTCATCTACAAATTAAACTACGAAAAGAAAACTGAAAAATAAATTTTACACTTCAGCCTCCTGTTCGCAGGAGGTATTTTTTTGTCTTCTTTCCATCTTCTTCCAATTAACAAAACCATATAAATCATTAACAAAAAATGTTATAAAGCAGAATATCATTGAAACTGAACTGATGTCTTCCTTTGCTGCAAGTATCCACAACACAATAAGCACAAGGTCATTGGCAGCATATCCTAAAGCATAATAAGGACTTCTCAAAGCGGTCATATATGCCGCAACAAAACTTGTAGTTATTGAAATTGTACTGAATAAAAGATTCGCATTACCTAACGCTTTCAGAATGAAATAAAAAGCAACTGTAACGCCCAAAGCAGACAGGCACATTACGCTTATCTGTTTTTTATTGAGTTTGCTTACTTCAACTTCAGATGAATCTTTATAAGGATGCTTAATCCAGGAAACAAGCGCCACCACTGCCATAGGCAAGGTCATGCAGATATATGTTATAATCTCACCATAGTAACGGAAGCGAAAAGATATGTAGCCGTAAAACAAACTGAAAATTATTATGAGAACTTGTCCTATTGCGTGACCTTTAGCAAGAAAAATCAAAGCAGTAACACCAATGAGTGATGCACACAGAGTAAGATAATCTGTGCTTTTAAACATAAAGAACGCACCTGTTACAACAATAACAGAAACAAGCCACAGACATCTTTCAAATTTTGTAAGGGATTTTAACGATTCTCTGATTTTCATTTTTAACTCCTAAAAAACAAAGCACCCGAAACACATCTTCTAAGACCTAACGATGTGTGACGAATGCAAAAATTGCGACTACCCGGTGGCAGTAAATATTTATTTTCTGTATTATATAATATTCTCATATAAAAGTCAACAGAATATCCACGCAATATGCCCGAAAGGTGCAGGTAAAACTCCTGCAAGGAACATTGCCAGATTTTTTCCGTCAGACAAAGAGACAGAAGCCAGGTTTTCTTCTGTTTCGCCCTCTTTTACAAGCAATCTTTCTGAGGTTGTTGACTGAACTCGTAAAACCTCCTCTTTCTCTCCGCTTATCACATAAGACGTTTCCTGATTCACACCGATTATGCCTGTGACAAGAAATGTAAGGCACAGCAAAAAGGATATGATTATCACATAGTTTCTGATAATTTTCTGCATTTTAAAAATCCTTTACTTTAAATATTTGTTCAGCATTACACCGAGAACATCTCCGATAAGTCTTCCCGAATACGCGGCCTCGTCAAGGGTGTTACCGTCACTTCCCATTTCAAGAAGAACTGAACATTTTGACTTATACATATTATATTTTCTGTTGCAGAAGAACAAGGGTCTCATAAGAGTGGGATACATTTCTTCCGCAGTTTTCTGAAGATTCAGGGCAAAATTCAAGTTGCATTCCCAATCGGGAAAGCCCGTAACATCTCCGCCCTCACAACCTGTTATTGTCATTATCTGTGCCGCTTTTTTACCGTTTATTGTAGTTACAGGTTTGACTTTTGTGGTTTCTGATGTTTGTATTGCATCACGGTGAACATCGATTACCACCTGAATTGAGGGATATTTTTCAAG
>JAZRQI010000168.1:0-4784 GCA_045649705.1 Acutalibacteraceae bacterium | reverse complement strand
TTTTCAAAGCCGATTTTACCCTTATTTTTCGAGTGTTTTCACGATTTCTGCTATATATACTATATGATAGTCTTTGTTGGGATAACAGGAAGAATCGATTTCTTTATCAAGGAAAGAATCGGGAGTCATTTCTGTCACTGCCAGGGTTTTAAGAACAAGAACTGTTTTTGCTTCCTTAATATATACGGTGCCGTCTGTGAAAGCAGGGGTAAGACCTGTTTCTTTCGTTTTGTCGTAGTCCCTGCCACTGTTTTTACCGCAGAATCCCATTTCCTTTTTATATTCACCACCGAAGAAGGAGAGTGTCATCATTCCCTCACGGTCAATAAACTCTTTCGTGTATCTCTGAGGTCTGACAAAAATGAATGCTACATCCTTTCCCCAGAGTTCACCTATACCGCCCCAGCTTACTGTCATTGTGTTGAAACCGTTCTCGTTTCCTGCAGTAAGCAGTGCCCAATCATCGCTTATCATTTTTACAGCACTTTCTTTAATATCTCTGATGTTTATTTCTCTCATAGCCGTAACCTCCATTATATATATGTAATATATTACCACAATTTATAAAAAATTCATAGCCTTTTCATAATATTGGGATAAAATACTTGTGCATAACACAAAAATAAAAAAAGGTGTTGACATTGTGGACATTTATATTATATAATATCATATTGTTGGAGTATGTTTTTTAGTAAGCGATACTCAAAATCACGGTTTTCAATCAGAAACCGTTGACAATAACTTAACTGAGAGGATAGGAGGGTTAAAGATGAAAAGAACTTATCAGCCCAAAAAACGTCACAGAAAGATGGAGCACGGCTTCAGAAAAAGAATGTCTGACAGAAACGGTCGCAAGGTTCTTGCTCGCCGCAGAGCAAAAGGCAGAAAGCAGCTTTCTTATTAATTTCTGTACATTCAGACGAACGGATTGATTGATTTGTCAAAACCCATAACGCTAAATCAGAACAGTGATTTCCGACGTGCTTACGGCAGGGGCAAGTCTTATGCATCATCAGCACTTGTCACTTATGTCGTTAAAAACCGCGTCGGATACTGTCGTTATGGTATAACGACGGGTAAGAAGATTGGAAACGCAGTGGAAAGAAACCGTGCAAGACGTGTTATCCGTGCTGCGTTTTATCAGTTATTCCCCGAAATGTCAGGTTCTTTTGATATCGTGTTCGTCGCACGCAGCAAAACAAAATACGTAAAAAGCACTGCTGTTCAGAAAACGATGCGTGAGCATCTTTGCAGTGCCGGGGTAATGAACCGAAATGAAAAACATTTTGATTAAATTTATCAGGTTTTATCAAAAAAGAATATCTCCTTTGTTTCCTCCCCGATGCCGTTATTATCCTACTTGTTCCCAATACGCTATTGATGCGATTGAAATTCACGGCATAGTAAAGGGAGGAATATTAGCTTTCTGGCGTCTGATGAGATGCAATCCGTTGTTTCCCGGCGGATACGACCCCGTAAAACCGAAAAAAAAGAAATCTGAGGATAGAAAATGAAACTTTTAGATTATGTATATGTGCCTTTTGCATGGATACTTGAACAGTTTTATAATTTAAGCGGTAACTATATTGTTGCCTTGTTCTTCTTTGCAATCGTGTTCAAGCTTATCCTTCTGCCCTCTTCTATTTCACAGCAGAAGAGTTCCGCAAAAATGCAGAGAATCCAGCCTAAGGTAAGAAGAATCCAGGCAAGATATGCAGGTGACCAGAAAAAAATCCAGGAAGAAACACAGGCTCTCTATCAGCGCGAGGGTTACAACCCTATGGGCGCACAGGGATGTCTTCCTCTTCTTATTCAGTTCCCGATTATTATTCTTCTTTACAACATTATCTATCAGCCCCTCAAATACGTTCTTCGTATTGATGCGAAAGAGCTTACTGCTTTGACTGAGGCTGTAAAGAAAGTTGCAGAAGTTAAGACTGACCGTCAGATTGAAATGACAATTATGGATAAGTTCTCTGAACTTTCAGGTGTAGTTTCAGGCGAAACTGCAGCTAAGATTGAAGAATTTGTCGAAAACTTCTCTGCTTTCGGTGTTACTCTTACAACAAACCCCAGCTTTGATACAATCAAAAATTGGGGCGATAGCGAAACAGGTGCAAAGCTCCTGCTTCTTATTCCCATTCTGTCAGGTGTTACATCACTTCTTACAAGTATCATCACACAGGCAAGACAGAAGAAAGAAAATCCCGAAATGGCAAAAAATCCCTCTATGGGTTGTATGACATACGGTATGCCGCTGATGTCGATTTATTTCGCATTCCAGTTCCCGGCAGGTATCGGTGTTTACTGGATTTTCCAGAATATACTCAGTGCAGTTCAGACAGTTATTCTCCACAAGGTTTACAGAAAAGAAAAAGTTATGGCTAAGGAATTGGTTGTAGAAACAATAAAACGCCGTTCAAAGGAAAATAACACAAAAGCAATTGCTAAAATGAAAAACGAAAAATAATTACAGGCGGTGAAATAATTGAAGAAACTTATCGAAGCTTTCGGTACAGGTTCAACTGCTGAGGAAGCACAGAAAGTGGCTCTTGCCGAGCTTGGTGCTCCTGCTGATGCAGATGTTAAAACTGAAATCGTAGATGTTCAGGAAAAGAAAATCTTAGGTTTGTTCAGAGGTTCAACTGTTTATAAAGCAAAAGCAAGTTACGAAGTTGAAGTAGAAGAACCTGAAGTAAAAGAAGAAATCAAAGAAGAACCTAAAAAAGTTGAAACAAAGAAAAAGGCTGAGAAAAAAGTTGTCGCTCCCAAAGAGGAAGAAGATGACGAAAATGCAGTAGTTACAGTCGATGCTGACGGCGTTGCTGAAAACTACATCAGAAATATTTTCAAAGGTCTCGGTCTTGATGATATTCACATCACAACATCAAAGAAAACTGAATCAATCAGTTTCCAGGTTGATTGCGGCGATGACTACGGTTGCGTAATCGGTCGCAGAGGTGAAACACTCGATGCTATCCAGTATCTTGTACGCCTTGTTGTAGGTAAAGAAAACGAGGAATTCAAACGCGTTTCAGTCAATGTAGGCAACTACAGAGAAAAGAGAGCAAACACTCTTGCAGACCTTGCAAAGAGAAATGCAGATAAAGTTCTTAAATACGGCAGAAATGTTGTGCTTGAACCTATGAATCCTTACGAAAGAAGAATTATCCATACTGCGATTCAGCAGATTGAAAACGTTGAGTCTTACTCAATCGGCAGTGATGATTCAAGAAGAGTTGTTATCAAGCTTGTTGACGGTGCGAAACCTACACACTCATCATCTGGCTACAACTCACGTTCACGCCGTGATTCAAGAGGCACACAGAAGAAAACTTCTTCACAGCCCAAAGAGAATGTTCAGCCCAAGTCAGACGTAAGCGGAGCATCACTTTACGGCAAAATCGAAAAAAGAGCAAACACAGAAGAGTAATCAACTAATCGCAGAATTTAAATTCTGCGATTATGTTTTATGTGGTGATAAATATGAGTGAATCTAAAAAAGTAATCGCTGCAATTGCCACTGCTCAGGCAGCAGGCGGTGTAGGTATGATAAGGGTTTCAGGCGAAAAGGCTATGGAAATCTGCGATAAGGTTTTCAAGGCAATAAGCGGACAGAAACTTGAAAAATCCAAGGGTTACAGAGCACATTTCGGCAGAGTGTTTGATGAAAATGGAGACATTGACGAATGTGTTGCTCTTGTGTTCCGTGCACCTCACAGTTATACAGGTGAAAACGTTGTTGAGCTTTCTTGTCACGGAGGACTCTATGTTCTCAAAAGAGTTTTACGTGCAGTACTGTCAGTAGGTGCAGTTCCTGCTCGTGCAGGTGAGTTTACCGAGAGAGCTTTCCTTAACGGTAAAATGGACCTGACTCAGGCAGAAGCAGTTATGGACCTGATCGGTGCTCAGGGCAAACAGGCAGCAGATGCGGCTCTTACTGCTCTTGGCGGTACTCTCAGCAGAGAAATCGAATCAAATACAGAAAAACTTGTAAATGTCTGTGCTCATCTTTCAGCATGGGTGGATTATCCTGATGAAGAGATTGAAGAACTTGAAGATGAAGAAATGCTGAATACAGTCTCAGATGTTGAAAAATCTCTTGAAAAACTTATTTCTACTTACGACAGCGGTAAGGTTCTTACACAAGGTGTGAAAACTGCAATCGTAGGCAGACCGAATGTTGGTAAATCAACTCTTATGAATATGCTTGTAGGCAGTCAGAGAAGTATTGTAACAAGTTATGCAGGTACTACAAGAGATATTGTTGAGGACACAGTAACACTCGGCGGGATATCACTTCACCTTTCCGATACTGCAGGTATCAGGGAAAGCGATGACCCTATTGAGGCAATCGGTGTTGATATGGCAAAGGACAGACTTCAGAAATCAGAGTTCGTTATTGCAGTTTTTGACGGTTCTGAAGAACTGACAAAAGAGGATATGGACATTCTCGATTTCTGCAAAGATAAACTTTGTCTTGGTGTTATCAATAAAACAGACCTTGATGTTAAAGATGTAAAAGATGAAATCTTAAAATATATAGATACAGTGGTAGAGATAAGTGCCCAGAAGTTGAACGGTAAAGAAGAGCTTGAACAAGCAGCGGCAAAGCTCCTTGAAACCGACCGTATTGATACAACTCAGGCAATGCTCACAGGAGAAAGACAGTACCTTGCAACAAACGAGGCGCTTTCCTGTGTAAGAGAGGCAAAAATTGCACTCACAAGCGGAATGACCCTTGATGCAGTGAATGTTTCTCTTGACTGTGCAATTGAAAAACT
>JAZRQI010000167.1:0-2670 GCA_045649705.1 Acutalibacteraceae bacterium | reverse complement strand
CTTCTTGCCCACACAATATTTTCACCCGATACGCATTTTGTTGCAGTGAAAACAACGCCGTTATAGACGAGCGCATAGAGATTATGGAAATGCTTGCCGTCAATGTTCTGCTAGACTGCATCTTCCGCTATTCCTTCGCCGAAATCGGTTTTGATTGCACCTGCTCCGATCTTTATGAGTTCTCTGATTTTCTCGGCATACCATTTGCATGCATCGGGATTTGAAAAGTCAATGGTAACGTCTTTCACCCAGCTCCCCTGACAAGTTTCGGGTAACTGATAGGGATTGCCGTCTTTATCCTTTGAAAGATAACCGTATTTCACCGCTTCGTGGTAATGCTCATTATCGTCATTGGGCGGAATGAAGTTATACTGCCAAAGGCTGATTTTAAAGCCGTCTTTTTTAAATTTTTCAATGTGCTCTTTCGGATTCGGGAATCTTTCCTGCGAGAATTTGAGGTCACAGTTCCAATCTCTGCTGAACCAAGCGGTATCAAGGTGTAAAACGTCACAGGGAATATCGTTTTCACGGATTTTCTTTGCAATATCGTCAACAACTTCCCATGAGGTATAGCTGTTTCGGCTCATCCACAGACCGAAGCTCCAGAGCGGAGGCAATTCAGCAAAACCCGTGAGACCGCAATACCCTTTGATTATATCTTTCGGAGTTTTGCCGCCGATTACAAAATAATCAAGCTGACTGTCAAGAACGGCAAACTGCAATGCACTCAAATCCGTTGTTGCAATCTGCCAATCGGTTTTTACGCCTGAATTGAGAAAAAGTCCGTAGCCTTTTGTTGAAAGATAAAACGGAATGTTTATGTATGTGCGGCGGCTTGTTGTGCCGACGGCATCTTTGTTATGAAAATCAACTGTTCTGCCGTTTCGTGTAAGCGAATCAAAGCGTTCGCCAAGACCGTAAATAACTTCATCAGTTTCAAGCTCAAGAGCCTCAAAGCAGGCATAATTATTATCCGTATCGGCAAGTGCCAGATCATGAATATCTCCCGTGCTGAAATCCTGCTTTTTCTGGCTGTAAAATTCTTTGCCGTCAATATATCTTGCAGAAATTTTTATAGTTGCTTTATCTATTCTGATTTCAATTTTGTTTGTTGCAAGGCAAATATATCCGTCGGTTTCTGTTAATCTGAATTCAACTTTTTCAGGCTTTGCAATCAGCATCTGTGCGTCTGAGGGAAGCCCGAAAAAAGGATTTGAAATTTCTTTATCCTTCGAAAAAACAACTCTGAAAATATCATCTGTCCAGAGATTGATATGCAGATATAATGTATCAACGGTTGAATCGGCAGGCTTATAGAGATGAAGTGACGTTTCGTGGGTATAGGAAAGCACCGCTTTGCGGGAAACTGTGCCGAGAGCGAGAACGATTCCGTTTTCTTCCTTTTCGGTTTTGATTATCTCATTCGGTCTGTTCTGAATCGCAGGATAAAAACGGAGATCAGAAATATCGTTGTTTGATGTTTTTTTAATTTCGCTGATAATTTCAGCCTGCGAAAACTGCGGAAAATTCTGACTGTTGGGTGTAGTAGCCATAAATTCACTCCTTAACAGAATTTTTTAACTGTTCTGTATTTTGATTTTACAGCTGTGCGCTTGAACATTCAAGAAAAATGTTTTATAATTATAGAAATATTTTACGATTTAAAGAAGTGAACGTATGCTTTTTGAAGAAAAACACAGTAAAAGCAACTATTACTGCACTCTCGGATATGAAAATTGCAACTGTCTTTTGCATTGTCAGACAAGCTTTGAGATTATTTTTGTCGAGAACGGCAGCATTGAGCTTGAACTGAAAGACAAAGTTTTAACGGTAAACGAAAACGAATGTGTTTGGGTTCTTCCGTATGAAATTCACCGCATTACAACACCGATAAAAAGCAAGGTTTCAATATCAATTTTCTCGACCGATTATATTGCGGATTTTTACAATATGATAAAAAACAATTCACTCAAAAACCCCGTTACGGGATTTTCTGCGGATGCTCTTGAAATCCTGAAAAACAGTTCATGTGACAGATTTTTGTTGAAATCTGCATTATACGGACTTTGCTCAACGGTTATTTCAAACGGAATTTGTGAATATGAAAACAAATCAAAAGCAGATAACTCCGTTAAAATTATGCTTTACCTTCAAGAGCATTTCAAAGAGCAGATAAGCCTTAAAAACTCTTTCGGAGGAATTGGGATACAGTTATTCATATACATCGTCAATTTTCAAAGAATGCTTTGATAAAAGCTTTTCGGATGCGGTAAATGAATACAGATTGAATGAAGCGGTAAGGCTTTTGAAATCAAACAAGCACACAATAACCGAAATATCCCGTCTGTGCGGATTTTCTACAATCCGCAATTTCAACATCGCTTTTAAAAAACATTTCGGCTTTACACCGAAAGAATTTAATTCAACAAATTCCAATTTGTAAAGCTAACCTAAAAATCTTCTTTTTCAATAGTTACCTGTGTTGACAGTTTCAGACATTGGATTTATAATTAATAAAAAAGGTGTTGAGAGGTGCAATATGGCAACTGTAAAACTTATTTCAGCTTTTTTCCTTTCACTGTTTCAGATTCTTTCGCCCGTAGCAGCACTTGTTGTGAATTTCGGTGAAAGCGCTTTTTTTACCGAGTGGTCTGTAACGGATAATTTCAC
>JAZRQI010000166.1:0-1935 GCA_045649705.1 Acutalibacteraceae bacterium | reverse complement strand
CCTTGACAGAATCGACTTCGATACATTCATCAGCTGGCACGAACAGGAAAAACTCCTTAAAGTCGGCTTCGACGTTGATATCAAGGCATCAAAATACACAAGAGATATTGCTTATGCTACAATCGAAAACTCAAACTACCGCCACAATCCTTACGATAAGGCTAAGTTTGAAGTTTCAGCACATAACTTTATCGATATGTCAGAAGATGCTTACGGTCTTACAATTCTCAACGATTGCAAGTACGGTTATGAGGTAGACAAGCAGAGAATGATTATCACACTTCTCAAAGCTCCTATGAATCCCGACCCGCAGTCAGACAGAGGCGACCACTACTTCACATATTCACTCTATCCTCACGCAGGTAACTGGAAGGATGCAGACACAATCACAAGAGGTCTTGAAATCAACAATCCCATGACTCCTGTTGAAATCAAGGCAGACGCTAAGGGTGACACAGCTAAGTCATTCATCGCAGTTTCTGCTGACAACGTTACTCTTGAAGCAGTGAAGAAGTGTGAAGATGAAGATGCTTACATCGTACGTTTCGTAGAAAAGACAGGCAGAAGAACAGACGTAACTGCAGAACTCTTCGGAGAAATCGCAGAAGTTTCAGAATGTGACCTTCTTGAAAGAAACGACGTACCTGTTGATACATTCTCAGGTTCAGCACTTTCATTCACAGCAAATCCCTTCGAAATCAAATGTTTCAAAGTTAAAATGAAATAATTTCAATGAAAAATCCCGTGTTCTTAAATGAACACGGGATTTTTGTATGTACGTTAATATTATTTTACAAGCAATGTCTTCACCCAGTATGAAATGAAATCAACGAAGATTTTTACGAATTCTGCGATTGTTCGGGTGAGGGGGTTGGTGATTTTAGTGATGGGGTTTTCTTCTTCCTGAGGCATATCTGCTTCTGTGAATGTACCGTCATATTCTACAGCATCACCGTTATTGACTGTGTAACTGAAAGTCCTCTGACCGAAAGGTGTTATTGAACTTGATGCATAAGTCACTGTTGCAGTGATAAGTTTTCGGCTGACTTCCGGTAATTTTCCTGAAAGGTCAAGTTCCATACTTTCTCCCGGCTGTAAAGTGTGTGTATCCTTTAAATCTACTTTAAGGTCACAGCCTTTAAACTCAACTGAAAGGATTTTAAGCGTATCGTCTTTGCATACGTTTTCGATTATGAATTTTGTATCGTTCTTGTCTGCAAAGCCTTCAACTGATGAGTTGAATTTTGCGAGTACTGTATTAGAGGGGTTTGATGTGTAGTGGAACTGGGGATAATCGGGGCTTGAATAAACGTTTTCATATTTATCATTGAGAACTCCGTTTATGATAAGTTCTCTTGTGAAATCATCTTTATAAACCATTCCGTGGTAAAGTCCGCTGATAACCCATGTGTCATCGGGAAGATATCCTGTTGAAAGGTCGCAGGTCATATCGGGCGAAATCTTATTCTTTCCGCCACAGTCATTTTTCTGAACATATCCGTCTGAGAAACGCTCACCGTAATCGGCACACACAGCACCTGTTGATGCTTCAAGAGTGATGATGGCATCTGAATTTTCTGCCATACCTGTGATGACGGGGATATTGTTACCTGCTATAATTGTAAGGTTCATTCCGTATTCGTTTTCACAAGCCTGAAGTTTTTCAGCCATTGTGGGAAGAATCTCGTAATGGAATCTGTCACTGGTTGCAATGAGTCCTGCTTGTTCCACAGGGTCAAGGAGCTGTTCTTTTGCCTGTTCGTAAAGTTCTGCCGGCATGAAATCCCACAAACTTACCCAGTTAAGGAGGAATTTGTGAGCCAGAGGAACGAGAGTGTCGTTCAGAAGTTCGTCAACAAAACCTAATGCTTCTGATTTGAAAAGCCAGTCATAGTCATCTTCCCACATAAATCCGTGCTGAATGAATGTAAGGAG
>JAZRQI010000165.1:0-2454 GCA_045649705.1 Acutalibacteraceae bacterium | reverse complement strand
GATTTGTCTTCCTAAGACCGCTTGGCCTCCGACTTGCTTTGAAAGTAAAATTGACGGTGACGTAACTTTTGTGGTTGAACCTAAAATTGACGGACTTTCTGTTTCTCTTGAATACCGTGACGGTGTGTTTGTCAGAGGTTCAACAAGAGGTGACGGTCAGGTGGGGGAAGATGTTACTGCAAACCTCCGTACAATCAAAACAATTCCCTTGAAACTTGAAGAAAACGTACCTTTCCTTGAAGTCAGAGGTGAGGTTTATATGCCGAGAGAAGTTTTCCTTTCTCTTGTTGAAAAACAGGAAATTAACGGTGAGAAACCTTTCAAAAATCCCCGTAATGCTGCTGCGGGTTCACTCAGACAGAAAAGTTCAAAAATTGCGGCAGAAAGAAATCTCAGTATTTTTGTTTTCAACATTCAGCAGGTTGAGGGGAAAGAAATAAAATCTCATAAAGAATCTCTCGATTACTTAAAAACACTCGGTTTCAGAACAGTACCTTTCTATAATGAATATGCAAATTTTGATGATGTGCTTTCTGAAATAGACCGTATCGGAAATGAGAGAGGAAATCTTCCCTTTGATATTGACGGTGCGGTTATAAAAGTAAACGATTTTGAAAAGAGAAAACAACTGGGTTCGACTTCGAAGTTCCCCAAATGGGCAGTTGCATATAAATATCCCCCTGAGGAAAAGGAAACAAAACTCCTTGATGTTGAAGTGAATGTTGGCAGAACAGGTGTGCTGACACCTGTTGCAGTACTTGAACCTGTGCTTCTTGCAGGGTCAACAGTTGGCAGAGCCACAATGCACAACGAAGATTTCATCAGGGAAAAGGGTATTGGTATCGGTGACACTGTGGTTGTGCGAAAAGCGGGAGATATTATCCCTGAAATTGTAACTGTTTCAAAGAAAGGTGAGAACACCACGATCTTTGAAATGCCGAAAATATGTCCCTCTTGTTCTTCTCCTGTTGTGCGTGAAGAGGATGAGGCTGCAGTGAGATGTACAAATCCTCAGTGTCCTGCACAGCTTCTGAGAAACATCATCCATTTCTGTTCAAGAGATGCTATGGATATCGAGGGTCTCGGTGAATCGGTTGCAGAAGTGCTTGTAAACGAGGGTCTTGTGAAAAATGCCGCAGATATATACTGTCTGTCAGAAGAGCAGATTCTCTCTCTTGAAAGATTTGCTGAAAAATCGGCTAAAAATCTGATTGAAGCAATAAATAAATCAAAAGAAAATGACTTGGCAAAACTCCTTTTTGCATTGGGTATAAGACATATCGGTGCAAAAGCAGCAAAACTCCTTTCTGTGAACTTCGGTACAATGGAAAAGATAATGACTGCAACAAAAGAAGAGATTCTCCTTATTGACGGTTTCGGTGAGATTATGGCAGAAAGCGTAGTGGAATATTTCTCTCTTGAACCTACAAAGAAGATGATTGAAGAATTTATGGTTGCCGGTGTAAATATGAAGTCTCTGTCAGAAGTCAAAGATACACGTTTCCAGGGTATGACCTTTGTACTGACAGGAACACTGCCTACGATGTCACGTGCAGAAGCATCTGAAATTATCGAGGGCTTTTCAGGTAAAACATCTTCTTCTGTTTCTAAAAAAACAACCTATGTTTTAGCAGGTGAGGATGCAGGTTCAAAACTTACAAAAGCACAGACTTTAGGTGTTACAATCATCAGTGAAGATGAGTTTATGGATATGATAAAATAGGAGGCGAAAGATATGACGGAATATAAGGTCAGAAAAATAGCTAATGTTGTTGATGTGCTTACAAGTTGGATTTTTGTGATACTTATTGGTTATATTTTCGCTTTGATTACAAAGCAGGATGTGCGGGGCTGGATTGCAAAATGCTGTATCTTCGGGGTATTTATGGATATTTTTGTGCTACGAAAACATCTCAAGCGTCGCATTATTGTAAATCCTCAGTCGATTACGTTCAAATCTTACCATATTGACCGTGCTTATCGTGATGCAGAAATAGATTTTTCTGCTATTGAGAGAATTGGTAAGTGCTTTTCTTTCAATATTAAAGGAACAGCTATGTGCCTTAGGGTATCGGGATATGAGAAAGACATCCTTGTTGATGCTACTATGGAAAACCACAAAGAATTGTTTTCTGAAATATGCAAAAAAGCAAAAGAACATAATCCTGATGTTAAAATAAGTAAGAAGATAATTGATTATATATCTGAATAAAAAGAACAAAGTGAAAACCGTTTTTCTCGCGAGGGAAAAGCGGTTTTCTTATTTTTTTACTCATTTTTTGGGAATCCGTACCACCGCACAAAAAACCTTGATTTTTTAGGATTTAAGCCAAAAAACTATTGACAAAAGAGGGGTTTGGAATTATAATAGTGGTACGAAGTGGGAGAAAGTTGCTCAAAATGGTGACGAAGTGGGAGTTTTCCACATTTTCCACAGAGTTTTCCACACAAAAG
>JAZRQI010000164.1:0-1739 GCA_045649705.1 Acutalibacteraceae bacterium | reverse complement strand
TTTTTCTGTGAGAGCGTTACCGATTTCGGGTCTGTCCTGGTGACGTGAAACACCTCTCAAGGGATATTCTTTTCCGTTGAGGATGAAACCTTTTTCAGGGTCGATTTCAAAACTTCTGCAACCGAAACGTGAAGAAATTTTGTCAAGAACTTCACCGTCAGAGATAAGTTCAGCTTCCATTGTATAAAGGAATGGGTCTTCAAGTCCGTTCCAGAGATGAACGTTTTCAATTACAAAAGTTTCCTCTGCTTCCGCTGAAGAAACAACCTTTTCGCCGATTACTGTATCGCCGTCTTTGATAGTGAATTTAACATCGCATTTATCTTTGCCTGTTACATAAGATTTAACTTCTACTTTTGCATTTTCACCTGTAACTGTGGGAGTGATTTTCATACCGGGTGTTCCGCAGTATTCAAGTTCAAAATGAGTCTTGGGAACAGTGATGATGTTTACATCTCTGTAAAGACCGCCGTAGAAAGTAAAGTCTGCCATCTGAGGATAAACAGTGTTGTTAGGTGAGTTGTCAACAGAGATTGCAATAATACTCTTTTCTTTAAGATATTCTGTAATATTAACTCTGAAAGTTGAATATCCGCCGTGATGAATTGCAAGTTTTTCGCCGTCAACAAAAACTTCTGAAGATGAGTTTGCACCGTTTATTTCAAGAAAAACCAGATCGTTTTCACTGAAGTCTGATTTTGAAATTTCCTTTGCATAGAAGCAAGTTCCTCTGTAATAGTCGTTTCCGCCGTCCTGACCGTCAGTACCGTTCCAGGTGTGAGGAAGATTCAGTTTTTCCCATTCACCGTTAAGGTCTGTGGGCACAGATGTCTGTGATTTAGAAAAAAGCCAGTTTTCGTTAAAGTTTATAACGTTTCTCATACTTTTCCTCCTGAAAAATTAGTTCAATATAATTATAAATTATTTTCAGCATAATTTCAATACTGTTTTTTATAAAGAATAATTTGCCGTTTGATTCAGATTTATGACCGAATACGTAAAAAATATTGAAAAAGAAACTCAGAAAAGTTATAGTGTAATTGCAAGGAGGGATATGATGAAATTCAGAGTTTTTATCGATGAAAACAGGGAAGAAGAGGTGATTATTTATTCACACAGGAAAACAAAGTTAGTTGAAGACATTGAAAAACTTGTGTGTGAAAATAGTTTTGAATTGACAGGTTTTGTTGACAAAGAGGCAGTCAGGCTGGATATTGCAGAGGTTTGCTGCTTCATAGTTGAGAAAAACAAGATTTACGCGGTGTGCGACAAAGAAAGGTATGCTGTCAGGTGCAGGTTGTATCAGCTTGAAGAAAGTCTTCCTGAAAATTTTATAAAGATAAATCAGTCCTGTATTGCCAATATGAAAAAAATAAAAAAGTTTGATGCATCGTTTACGGGAACTCTTACCGTAACTTTCAAGAACGGTTATACAGATTTTGTTTCCCGTCGCAATGTAAAAAATGTAAAAGAAAGGTTGGGTTTATAATGAATAAATATGTAAAAGAGTTTTTCCACAGAGGATTGATGTTTGGCGGTTTCGGCCCTATAATATTAGGAATTATTTATATGATAATATCGAAAATAGAAGCGGATTTTTCACTCGGTGCAAAGGATGTTTCACTTGCAATTGTGTCAATATATTTACTTGCTTTTGTACAGGCAGGTGCTACTGTTTTCAATCAGATAGAAGAATGGTCCGTGCCGAAATCACTGTTTTGCCATTTCCTTACCCTCTA
>JAZRQI010000163.1:0-2202 GCA_045649705.1 Acutalibacteraceae bacterium | reverse complement strand
ATGTCTGATTTGAGGAATTCGTCATAGTCGCTGAACTGAATGAGGTTGGGGTCATTGACTGCCTCAGCAAGTTCTTCGTAGCCTGATTTAAGAATAGCGGGATTGTGGTCGCAGACTGATACAAGTTTTGCATTTTTAAGTCCTGCAAGACATCTTGCAACAGCAGTACCTCTGCCGAGACCTACAACACCGACTTTAATGATTTTTTCACTCATTGGTATCTCTCCTTAAAATTTATGATAATATTATACATTTATTTTATTGTTTTCGTCAATAACTTTTCCCGTACATTTTGTCGTAATTTTGTAAGGTGCATCAAATTGGTTATCTCTGATTTCTGCTTCGGCTAAATATTCAAGCCATATCGAATGGGAATCTTCTTTAGCATTTCTGAAAGTGTTTCCTGTGAGAATGAGTTTTCCGTGGACGAATTCTTCTGATTTTTCGTTCATTACTTTTGGCGTATAGCGGATAACGGGGGCTGTTTCCCACATAGATGCGTAGTCGCAGTCGGTGACTGTATTGTTCCTGAAAACAATTTCCTTTGTATATCCTGATTCAAACCAGAAGTTGCAGTCGTCTTCTATCAGCAAAGCAGGTCCCCATACTTTATGGAAATTATTGTTTTCGATGATAACCTTACCCCTTGTTGTGCAAAGGATTCCTCTGCCTGTTGTAGGTCCGAAATCACAGCTTGTAACGTGCAGGTCAGGTGTCCAGGTTGTGTTTTCCACAACATCTTTTTGAAGTCTGATTTCGGGTAAAGGTCTGTCAAGGAAAAGCTTTATATCTGTGTCGTTAAGACGCTCGAAATCAAGCACAGTGGTTTCTGCATAGGGCTTTAGTGTGTCCCATCTGATAAATTCGAGTTTGTCACCTTTTTCAAAAGCCTGGAATCCCCAGGATTCGTTGTGCATAAAGCGGACGGTAATTGTTTTCTTTCTTTTATTCTGTCTGACAACTCTCAGGTGTGTGCCGTGAACATTTACGTAGTCGTCCTGTGCACCGTATGCTTTGCAGTTTTCAATTGTAAGCTGACCTCTGCAGCCTGAAAACTGGAAAAAGTCAGCGGTGCTTGCAATCGTTCTGCCATCAGCGGGAGTCAGATCACAGTTTTTAAATGTAACGTTCTCCGAAAACTGGGAAACCATACCAAGACCGTGCATGAATTTCACTCGCAGGTTTTCAAAGTGAAGATTTTTGCATCTCTGAAAAAGACTTCCTGTCTGGTCGCGGATAATGTTTCTTGTCTGAACAATGTGACCGGGTATGAAATCCGCATCTTTGTTTTTTAGAGTAACTCTCAATCTGTTTTTACCGATTTCCTCGATTTTCTCAAAAGCAAGATTATCGCGGTTGAAATCTCTGTGAAAGCCTGTTTCGGGGTTCAGGACTTTTATATATCTTTTGTTTGATATGTAACTGTCTGACCAGTAAGGCTTTCCGTCAGCACCTGTTTCGCCAAGCCATACGAGGTCATTTTTTCTGATTTCGTAAAGACAATCAGGGTTTATCTTGATTTCGCATACACCATCCGAATTTGAAAGAATTTTAAACTCCGTCATTGTGGGACAGGCGTAGTCGATAACAAGGTTTTTTACTGTGATATTTTCGCATTTGTCAAACAGCAGGGGAGTCATCTTCCCGTGTACAAGTACAGTTGCACCGTTACCGTCTATGGTAACATTCTTTTTGTCTTTCAGGTATATTGCTGTTCTGCGAAGACCAAACGGGTTTTCTTTTTCTGTTCTTCTTGCAGTGTTTGAGCAGTAGTAACCTGTCAGTTCAAATGAGTCATCCTGCCTGACATCATATATTTTGTTTTCTTCAAGAATGATAGTTTCACCATTTTTTGCCTTAGAAAAAATTTCACTGAGTACGTTCATATTATTATCCTTTCAATAAACGATTTCTCCGTTTATATCTGTGGTTATGAATTCAATGAGTTTATCTTTTTGGAGATTCATTGAACAACCCACAAGAGTTTTGACATAAGCCATTTCATTTGTCATTCCGTTAATAGGAAGAATGCCGTTTTCAAGTGCATCACCTGTGGATTCGTAAGAAAAAGCGTTTTCACTGCAAGGCGCAAGGAAAAGTTTTACTCCCTCTTTTCTGCACCTTTCTGACAAGGAGAGAATAGAATAGTTTGTGAAAGCACCTTGTTTCTTGCTTCTCTCCACACATACTGCCTGGGTGTGA
>JAZRQI010000162.1:0-6938 GCA_045649705.1 Acutalibacteraceae bacterium | reverse complement strand
ATATATTACACTTCGGGAAAAGCCTGAACTGATGCTTCGAGCAGCGGAGTGGTTCAGCAGTAAATGGTCGGCACCCACCGAAGCGTATCTTGAATGTATGACCTCATACTTGCAAAATGAAACCGAATACGGATGGTATCTTTGTTTGCACGAAGGTCACATTATCGGTGGTCTGGGTGTTATTGAAAACGATTTTCATGTGCGAACGGACCTTTCTCCAAACATTTGCGCTGTTTTTACAGAAGAAAAACACCGCAGACAAGGAATTGCTGGACATTTACTTAACATGGCAGTTGAAGACTTGAAATCAGCAGGTATTTCCCCTGTATATTTGGTTACAGACCACACAGGTTTTTATGAAAGATACGGTTGGGATTTTTTCTGTATGGTGCAATGTGACGGCGAGACCGATATGTCAAGAATGTATGTCCATAAATAACGAAAACAGGAATTCTCCACTTTGCCAACTGCCACACAGGCAGCTATCAAAGAAAACTAATTCCTTTGGAATTAATTTCGTAGCATAATAAAAACTACAATCCCCACCAAGCAATCGGTGGGGATTTTGTCTTAAAGTGTTGCGTAAATTTTGTTTACACAGCGGTTGAGTGTTCTGAGGACTGTTGTGAGCACATTTTCGATTGCGCTTGGTGATTCATCTTCGATTACCTTTGCATCAACCAGTGCCTTTTCCAGTTCCGCATCAGCGGCAAGCCATGCAGCCTGGTCAACAATTGTTTCGTTCAGAAGTGCTTCAACTTTTGCTACTGCTGTTTCAACTGCCGCAACCTTATCTGCACTGATACCGCTCTTGTCAGCTTCTTCCCAGGCTTTTATGTTGTTGCGGGAATTAAATGTAAGTCTGCCCTCGTTAAACTGAGGGTATGCCGGGTTGGAATAAACGTCTTTCATATTGTTGTCTGTCATAATTCTGATAGCAAGTTTCAGAGCCACGTCATTCTCAGGAAGCTGTTCGTGTGCCTGTGCCTTGAAATACCAGGTTGTACAGGGTAGTAAGCCTGTTGTGGCATCCACTACACCGTCGGGTGAAAGGTGGTTGTGAGCGGGATTGTTGCAGTATGTACCCACAGCCTTGTAATCATCGCCGAGAGTTTCACCGAGATTTGCAAATGTTGCGCCCATTGCGGGAGATTCAGCGTGAATAACACGGTCAGCATTCTTTGTCTTGTATTCCTTGCAAAGAGGGAAGAGGTTCACATCGTAGCAAGCAACGTTGAACACTTCACAGCCTGTATCACGGAGTGCAAAAAGGTTTTTCTCGAAGTTTTTCCTTGCATTCATAAAGTATTCAACATCTTCAAGAATACCTGAAAGGTCTTCATTGCCCTCAAGCCAGATTGATTTTGCTTCCTCGTAGTATGCATCAGGACAGAGTGCCCATATCATAGTTGAGCGCAGAGCTGCAACATCCACAAGGCCGTTTGCAAGGCCGCTGAGAGCAGATTTAAGAACATCATCAGGCAGTATGCGAAGCACCATATTGAGAAGATATGCAAGGGGAGTTTCACCCATAAGAGTTACAAAAAGGTCTTCATAAAGAGTGTTGTCATCGTAGAAAACACTAAGGTTTCCTGTGAGAAGGTCGCCGATGATATCGGAGCCGTCAATAGCAGGGATTACAAAAACCATCTTTTTGATAAGCTCATAATCTTCAGGATAACTTTCAAGATAGTTGATTGCGATTGTACCGCCAAGGCTGATGTGACAGAGCTTTACCTGACCGTTGGGTGACTTTGGAAGTACAACATCGTGGATATAGTGGTGAAGCTTTTCTGTTTCGTGCATAACGTCGCCAAGTGAGTCATATCCGAAGTAGTAAACATCATCCTCACCTACGATTTCGCTGAGTTCCTGGATGGGAAGGAATGTGTAGTATTCTTGTTTTACATCCTCAGGAAGCTCACTCATAGGCATTTCGTAACAGGGAACTTCCACATTGTTTATGTATTTGCCGTTGTTGTCTTTTTCAACAAGGCTGAGAGCATCGTATGTGCCTTCGTATATCGCTTTGGTAAGACCAATGTTCTGTCTTGTTGCGATAGAAGCAAGAAGATTGGGCAGTGCTCTCTTAATAAGAGGCATAACATCAATTTCAAAGGGCCAGGCTGTAACGTATCCTGTTTCGTCAGGTATCCAATTGCCGTTTTCATCGACAAGATATGTATTATTCTGGCTCATACCGTGGATGATAATAACAGGTGTTTCCGTATCGTAATCGGCAACATAACCTGAATCGGTGGCAGATGCTGTGATTGAAAACAGCATTACAAGAGCCAGGAAAAGGCTTATTACTCTTCTGAATTTCATAGAATATCTCTCCTTTGTTAAAACTGAAATTTCTGCTTTAGAAATCATTATATTTCTATTGTATCATTAAGATTAAGGTTTTGCAAGAGTATTTAACGATGATTGTCATATTAAAAAAGCGTTTGTTGTTGCGATTTTTTTACAGTCTCAATTGACAATTATTTCCAATAAGCTTATTTCCTGTGGATTAGTTTAATAGAATAAAAATTCAACCCTCTTGGTTTAATCCGAGAGGGTTTTTGTTTGTTATCTTAATTATAGCCTTTGATAAAATCTTTGTAGAAGCAGACACATTCGCCGATGTTTTTGATTTTTATATGCTCGTTTGCACTGTGTATTGACGCGTACTGTTTTTTATCAAGGTCAATGGGTGCAAAACGGAGAATGCAATCTGCAACATCTGTGAAACGTCTTGCATCAGTACCTGCGGTGAGCAGGAAGGGTGATACGATAACATCGGGGAAGTTTTCGTTCATTATCTTTTCCAGATGTTTGTACGGCTTGCTTTCAAATGATGAGGGTTTGCAGTAATCTCTTTCGATTTCCTCGATTTCTACGCCGTATTTTTTTGCAATTACTTTAATTTTTTCGAGACCGCAGAGTAAATCATCTTCCCTCACGCAACGGAGAAACATTGTGGTTTCCGCTTCTTTTGCCCTGATTTGCGGGTCGTCTTTCGTTCCTGCAAAAATATTTGTGAAATTAACGCTTGTGGAAAGCATTGCTTTCGTCTGCGGAATTTTAAGCATAATTTTCTTGATGAGAGGGGAGAAAAGTGTCAGATTCCCGAACAAAACATTAAGGGGGAAAGACATATACGGAGCGTGAGTTTCAAAGGTCGCCCTTACCTCGGGATGGAAACTGCCTTTATATATTTTTTTGTTGCTGACTTCGTTTATGAATTTTGTCAGACGGACTATTGCACAGTCATCTGACGGATTGAGACCGCCGTGACCTTTTGTGTCCCTGACAGTTTTGCAACGGTACAGATGTCGGCTTTTTTCGTGAACGGCAACCATTGCGCTTTTTGCTTTCACACCGGGAATCATACCCTCTGTTATTGCACCGCCCTCGTCAAGAACAGTCTCAAACTTTATGCCATTTTCTTTGAAATATTCGGTGGCAAGTACCATACCGTCACCTGCAACCTCTTCGTTGTCGGATGAACCTATGTAAACATTCATACCGTCGAATTCGTAGCCTTCTGCAAGCAGTTCTTCACAAGCCTGAAGCTCTGCAAAAAGGGGAGTTTTTGTGTCAATTGTTCCTCTGCCGTAAAGTGCACCGTCTTTTTCAGTTGCACAGAAGGGGTCAGTTTCCCACTTATCGTCACCCTCAACAACGTCGTGGTGTGACATAAGCATTATGTTTTTTGTAGCATTTCTGCCCTTGATAACATACACAAAGCAACCGCTTCCGAAAACAAGCTTTTCAGCCTTTGCAGAGATGTTGGGGAAACACTCCTCGATAACGGTATAGAACTTATTGTATTCTTCCTTGTTTTCACCATCGCGTGTGAAAACAGTTTTGCAGTCAACCATTTTCTTCAGGGTTTCAGAATATCTGTTATATTGTTCAGGTGAAACATTTTTTCTGTTTTCTTCCTGTGTTAAAATTCTCTTTTTCATTATTTCTGCTCTTTTCTGTATTCGTCAATTGTTTCTGTTACTTTCTTGTCATTATAGAAAATGAAGATTATCAGTGAAAGGAGACTGAACACACCTGCGAAAACGCCTGTGAGTTTAACACCCTCAAGACCTACTGATTCACCTGAAAGTGCGCCTACTGCAAGGATACTTGAAACGCCCATCATTGCAATAGCAGATGCGATTTTTTCAATGAATGTTTTAACTGCGGAGAAAATACCTTCTCTGTTGACACCGTTGACAAGGCAGTCGCACTGGATGATATCAGAGATAACAGACTGGGGAAGAATGTTGATTGCCGCAAAGGGGAAAGAAACTATAACGCCCATTCCGAGACCTACGAAAAGCTCGTTGCCCGGTGCAAGAGCTGCGATTTTATCTCCGAAGTAAATGAGACCGAAAACTACGGTGAACACAACACTTGCAATAATCAAAGGAACTTTTTTGTTGTATTTACGGCTGATTTTGATGATGAGGGGGAACAAGCAGATTGCAACAGCAATTGCTGCCAGCATAACCAGGAAAGACTGTGATTCAGGAACATTCAGAAGCATTGTGATGTAGTAGAGCATTGCAGTCTGGAAGAATGCCATTGATACACCGCTGAACAAATCTCCAAGGCTGAAAATAACAAAGTTTTTGTTTCTGAAAACAAGGGAGAATGATTTGAGCATTGATTCCTGGGGTTTTATGTTCTTCTGAACATAATCTTTTTCCTCAAAAGCATATGCGCTTAAAAGGAGACAGGTGATGCCGATAAGTGCGAAGAAAGTGAATACTGTTCTCCATGCCCAGAGTGGGGAAAGACCTGCATTTTTGAGGATGTCAACAAACAATGTTGCTGCATACATAAATGAGCTTGAACCCATAAAGAACACGGTGCTTATGCCGTAATAACCGACTCTGACTTTAGCATCGGGGATAATTTCAGGCACAAGAGCGTTTCTGGGGATAAAGAAGAATGTGTATGAAGTGTAATATGTAATGAGGAAGAAGCCTACCCATATTGCATTGGCAACTGAACCTGCTGTGAAAGGTGCATAGAAAATAAGCACAACCGAAAGAGCATAGGGGATTGCCGCATAACGGAGGAAAGGCATTCTTCTGCCTGCCTTGTGAGTGCATTTGTCAGAAAGTGATGCAACAAGGGGGTCTGTAACGGCGTCAACAATTTTACCGAGTGCAGTGATAAGCGCCATTATTGTAATAAAACCGAGGAGCTTATTTTCAGGCAAAAGAACGGGCAGACCGCTTTTTGCAGTAGGTTGGAAGAAATAGAGGAGGTAGTTGCTTATCATACCTGTAAACAAACCTTTTGCAATATCAGCAAGGCAGTATCGGTACATTTTTCTTTTTGGCAAAGCTTTGGTCATATCTGTCAGACTTCCTTTATGATTTATTTGAGTTTAGCGTTCAGTACGCCCTCTGTAGCGATTTTGAAATCAGCAACAGTTTTTTCACGCCATTCTGTTTCTGTGGGATAGAAAAGCTCGTAATAATTTTCTTTCACTACTTCGCTTGAAACTTTGCTGTCTGAGGGGAAGTGGTGCTGTCTGTTTTCATCAACAGTATATTTAAGAGAAAGAATAGAGTCTATAAAACTGTCACCGATTGTACCGAATTCAAAACAGGTTGAGAAAAGAGTTTTTTCTGTTTTCTTGCTTTCTGCAAGGCGGTAGAAATAGTCTGTTGTGTCGCCTGTTGTTGCATAGAAAGACTCTGAATCGTGTGAAATTACGTAGTCATAACCGAATGCTTTCTTCGTTTCTGATTCTGTCATTGTTTCATAAACTGAGTTGAAAATAACCATATTGTAACGGGGACCGTAGCCAGAGTGAATGTCTATATGTACGATGTTTTCGTATTCTCCGTCAAGGCAGTCACCAAACACACCTTTAAGGTATGCTGTTGATTTTTCGTCACCGTTACCGCCGTAATAAACACCTGTGGGATATTCATACTGACCTGTAAGAAGAGCATCAGACACTTTGTCTGCACCCTTTGCGATTACTTCCTTGGCAAGACTGAGATAAAAACCTGCTTCGTGCCACAATGCATTGCCGATTTTACCTTCAGGCTGAAGAAACTCTTTGACCTCAGGATAATCTTTGTTTGATGCCATATCGAAGTTATCCCAGTCAATAATGAAATTACGGTTAAGGTCAACGTTGTTTTCGTTGTATCTTCTCATATATTTCATACCGTAGGGGTTTACGTTTGCAACAACCAGAATGCCTGTGTCATCTTTGTTCAGGTTGGGATAAATTTCCTCAAAGAACACATCGAGCATAACAGAACCGATGTAGCCTTCCATACCGTGAACACCTGTTGTAAGGACAATGAGGTTGTCCTTTTCTTTTTCGGACGGTAAATAGATATTGTCAATGTAGAGGTTGTCACTTTCGTTGACTGCATACTCGCTTACTTCCACCTTAACGCCGCTTTTACGGAGGTTTTCTACTCTGTCTTTAAGATGTGAGCGGATTTCGTCATAACTGTTGTAGAAATATTCGCTGTAAGCATATTCGTCTTCAACCTCAGGCTGACGTGCACCCATAAGCACAAGGTGAGGACCTGCTGTGGTGAGAAGTACAACCACCAATACTATACTTATAATTGCGACAAGAACTTTTTTTAGTTTTTTGTTCATGTTATCACTCCTTGACTCTGATTATACCATATTCATTAAATTATTGCTATTTCAGATTTTTATATCAGTTAAAACTCCTGACCCAGTTTATGAGTGAGCCCTGATGTGTGTTTTCTCTTACGGTGCCCAGCATATAGTCAGTTACAGGGCCGTTTTTTCTCATTTTTTCGAGAATTGCCTCCTGAAGTTCTTCCACTGACATTTCTTCGTAGGGCTTGTTCAGGTCAATGATTACTTCTTTAACTTTTTCTTCCTGAACTTTTACAGGCTCGGTTTTCTTGGGTTCTTCTGCTACCTTTACGGGCTCAGGTTGT
>JAZRQI010000161.1:0-2170 GCA_045649705.1 Acutalibacteraceae bacterium | reverse complement strand
CACTTGCATAACGGGCAAAGTTGCATAATGTTCAAACAATTACAAAACAAGGAGGAATAAAACTATGAGAGCTTATTCAAGAAATCAGTTTGCAGAACTTGATTTTGATGGAAAAGAATATGAGTTTAACGAGCAGGAAGGCACTTTCACGGGTACACTTGTCTGCAAGAAATGGGGCAAAAAAAATAACATAATTGCCTATGTCGATTTCGATGACGGACGAAAGATAATGACAACTGCTTTCACAGAACCGGGCAATTATCTTGGTATCCCTGAAATACCTATGGGTTCAAGAGTAAAGCTTACATTTGCTCCGAATAAAAGGCATAATGTTCGCCTGAAATCCGTTGAAGTAATTGAATAATTATATCGGGCAGAGTGTAAAAGCTCTGCCCGTAATTTATGGAGGTCAATATGAGAAACAAAGAAACTGAAAAACTTTTTAAGCTTGCTTATACGGATGCGATGACGGGTGTATATAACCGTAACGCATACGAAGAAAAGCTTGAAAAATTCAATAAAGCAAATGCAAGACTTGATAACATAATGGTTGTCATCGTGGACCTTGATAGACTTAAATGTATAAACGATACATACGGACATCGCACAGGTGACGATGCAATAAAAACAGTTGCCGATTGTATTGTTAGAACGGTTGGCAAAAAGGCTGACATATATCGTATCGGCGGTGATGAATTTGTTTGTATAGCAGAAAGAGATATTTCTTCTTACATTGCCGAATTAAGAGATTTAATCAGTTTTGTAGGAAAGGAAAAACTGTATCCTCTTTCTGTATCGCTCGGATATTCAAGATTTGATACAAGGAAAGACAAAAGCATTGATGACCTGATCAAACATTGTGACAAGAAATTATATGATGCTAAAAAAAGAAAGGCGGTAAAGTAATATGCTTTTTGTAATAAGAAAGTCAGACAATAAAGATAATTTTTCATTCAGCACAAATACTTCTCCATTGGAAAACGCAGACTTGTGGATGGAAGGATATTATTATCATCGTTTGGATTTAAGTATTTTTAATGAAGATGATAAAGTTAAAATTGCTGATTTGGTAATTTATTGTTTCGACCTTAAAAAAATCGAGGATAGTGAAGTGGACTTAGAATATGTAGCAGATTCAATCAATGCTGATGTAGATTCTTCTATGGCGATTTTATCAGCAGCCAAACTAATTCCTGATAATGTATGCGAAAAGCCTATGCTATGTTATATTGATAAACTTTATATAAAGCCAAAATTCAGGCACAAGGGACTTGGAAGTTGGCTTATGAAAAATGTTGCGGAGCTTATAAAGTTTTACTACGATAAGGAGCCGTATGGGTTTGTTATTTATCCACGCCCCCTTGATGGACGAAATCCTGACGATATAAATGAGAGGCTTGATACAACAAGCGAAATGTATCAACTCATGGTTGGCTTGATCGTCAAAAACGGATTTTATGAAATCAATGAAACAAATTATTTTTTCAAAAAATGTGAAAGAGAGATTTAAGTGGAGGTGATTTGTTTTGAGTGAAAAAGACATCAAGACGAAACCCAAACAATCCCCAAAGTCAAAAGGTTCTCCCAATATGCCGAAAGTTGCGGTCAAGAGCAAGGATGCGGTAGTAAATACTGTTAAGGATGCAAAAGCCGTAATGAAAGATACACTTGTAAAGAAAGCGGTTGAATCAAAGCTTGGCACAGAGCAAGGATATTCTGAACCTCAAAAAGCAGATACAGAAGCTTCGGAAAAAGTTGAAAATGCTGCTTATACAACTGCCGATACAGTTTATCATAAGGGCAAGACTTTTACGCAAAATAAAATCAAAGAGCACAGACAGAAGGTTAAAACACGGGAAAATGAAGCACCTGAAAATCAGGAACCTACACCGGAAGAACCCGAAACTCCTGACAAAGAACCAAAGACGGTTGAGAACGAGCCTAAAACGGACGAAAACGCACCTAAAACGAAGGAAAACTATAACACAAACGAACAACCTTTGGGAAATGAAAGAGCCGTAGAACAAGCTAAAAGCAAAGCTCAAGAAAAATCAACTGTCAAGACCAAAGAGGAATATTTGAAATCTCAAAGCGAAACATCTTCTCACGGTGTTAAGACGAAGGAAAACTATATAAAACAACATACACCTGAAGATGCGACAAAAGGTGT
>JAZRQI010000160.1:0-1928 GCA_045649705.1 Acutalibacteraceae bacterium | reverse complement strand
CCTAAGGAAGTGAATTTATGTTTTTAAAATCGCTTGAAATGCAGGGGTTTAAATCATTCCCCGACAAAACAGTTTTAAAACTTGAAAAGGGAATTACCGGCGTTGTAGGCCCTAACGGTTCAGGTAAAAGTAATATTTCCGACGCCGTAAGATGGGTTCTGGGTGAACAGTCTTCAAAGAGTCTTCGAGGATCTAAGATGGAAGACGTTGTTTTCAGCGGTAATGCAGGTGGCAGAAAAGCACACGGCTTTGCTGAGGTTACCCTGCGCCTTGATAATACAGACAGAAGTCTTGACTGCGACAGCGATGAGGTTGCGGTCACAAGACGTTATTACCGTTCAGGTGAAAGTGAATATCTTCTTAACGGTGAGGGCGTAAGACTCCGCGACATCAACGAACTTTTTATGGATACAGGTCTTGGACGTGATGGCTATTCAATGGTCAGCCAGGGCAGAATTGCCGACCTTATTTCTTCAAAATCAGGTCAGCGCCGTGAAATGCTTGAAGAAGCATCAGGTATTTCCCATTACAGATACAGAAGAACAGATGCCAACCGTAAGCTTGACCAGGCGGAAGAAAATCTTGTACGTCTTCGTGATATTCTTTCTGAACTTGAAAGCCGTGTAGGCCCTCTCAGAACACAGAGTGAAAAAGCAAAGAAATTCCTTGTTCTTGCAGATGAGAAAAAAGAACTTGAAATAGGTCTGTGGCTGCACACAATTGAACGTTCAAAAAATCTTCTTAAAGAGCAGAATGAAAAACTCGTTATTGCAACTGCACAGTACGAAGATGCAGAAAAGGAAATGAATAAAATTGAAGAAGAGCTTGAAGCACTTACTGCAAAAAGTCAGGGTATAGCAGTTTCTGTGGACTTCATTCACAGAAGTAATGAGGCACTTGAAGAACAGGTGGCAAAGCTTGATTCAGAAGCAGCAGTTGAGCAGAACTCAATTGAACATAACTGTGAGACAATCGAGCGTCTTACAAGAGATATTGAGGCACTTACAAGTTCAAACGAAGATATTTTCACAAGAATCAGTGAAGAAGAAACAAGCATTGCTCAGATTGAAAAAGCAATTGCTGATAAAAAAGCAGAGCTTGAAAATACAAAAGAAAAGCTTTTCAGAATCCAGAGTGAAAACGAAACTTTTGCAGATGAAATTCTTTCTCTTACAGAGAAAATCGAAGCTTTCTCAAAAGAACTTGCGGATGCAAGAGTCAGAAAGTCAACTGCAGATTCTTCAATAGAAGAAATAAGAACTCGTGTTGAATCAATTGCTGAAACTCTTGAATCAAGACAGGTTCTTGTTGAAAACTCTGCAAAAGAAAAAGAGAAAAAAGAAGAAGAACTCAAAAGCATAAAGCAGAAATGTGAAGAAGCAAAAAACAGTATCGAGGGTTACTCTCTCAAAGCACAGACAAGAAAAGAAAAGGTAAATGAACTGAAAGCAGAAATCGACCTTCTTGAAATTGAACTTCACAAAAAGTCTTCACGCGCAAAAATGCTTGATGACCTTGAAAAGAATATGGACGGTTACTCAGGCAGTGTAAAATCAGTTATGAAAGAGATGCGCAGAGGTGTTCTTAAAGGTATCCACGCACCTTTATCACAGCTTATTTCAGTTGAAAACGACTATGTTGCTGCAATTGAAACTGCACTTGGTGCGTCAATTCAGCACATTGTAACAGATACGGAAAACGATGCAAAACGCGCCATCAATTTCCTTAAAGAAAACAGACAGGGTAGGGCAACGTTCCTTCCCATCTCTGCAATCAAATCAAAACCCTTCCCTGAAAAGGACCTTGAAGATGAATTCGGTTTTATCGATATGGCAGACAAACTTGTTACATACGACAAGAAATACGAAGAAATCTTCAAATACGAGCTGGGTCATATTGCAGTTGTGGAAGACATGGACTGCGCAATC
>JAZRQI010000159.1:0-1666 GCA_045649705.1 Acutalibacteraceae bacterium | reverse complement strand
TGTAAAGCACTTGCAGAAGACGTTGTCAAAGGATATGCAAGTGTAAACGACTGTATGTTCCTGCTTCGCAAACAGCTTGACGAAAAGGATATGGAAGACCTGATTCCCGCACCGTTCCAGAAGGAAGAATAAGTGCAGAATGCAGAGTGCAGAGTGCAGAATTTCGGGTCTGCGACGCAGATTTTTAAAATAAAACTAACGGCAACATTCGGCTCCCTTGTGTAAAGGGAGCTGTCAAAACCAAGGGTTTTGACTGAGGGATTGTTTTAAAGAAAGGTGACTTCTTTTGGACAGAAAACATAACAAAGAAATAGTTCCGATTGCGAAAATACTTCGCAAAAATATGACAAAAGAAGAAAACCATCTATGGTATGATTTCCTCAAAACCTATCCTGTTCGTTTTTCAAGACAAAAGGTTCTCGGCAAATATGTTGCGGATTTTTATTCAGCTTCTGCAAAGTTGGTTATAGAACTTGACGGCTCTCAGCACTATGAATCAGTTGGTATGAAAAAAGATGAGGAACGAACCAGATATCTTGAAGAATATGGCTTAAGAATAATAAGAATTCCGAACAATGAAGTTAATCAGAATTTCAGAGGGGTTTGCGAGTACATAGACAAAATTGTCAGACAATCCCTCAGTCAGCCTTGACGGCTGACAGCTCCCTTTACACAAGGGAGCCTACTTGGTTTGTGTAATTAAATATGTAAAGGGAAGTGAGAAGATGTTATTTGAAAAGAATAAGAGTAAAGTATTTTTGTTGTATTTTATTTGCTACATAACTTTGTTTTTATTTATTTCTTTGCTTTCTTTTATCTCTGTTGTTGTGATGGTTATTTTTCAGTTGTTTTTATTGCTTGTAATTTTCCTTTATTCGAAAATTTTTATTGCAGAATTTAAAGAGACTGTGTATTTTGGAGAAGAAAATCTTATTTGCAAGAATTTTGTTATAAACGGCGGAATAGCAAATGCGGAAATTCCCTATAAAAAAATAGAACGAATTGAGTTCAAAAAGGGATATGTTTCTGTTGTTGTTTCGGGTAAAAAGCCGTTCGGAATAACTAACACCTATATTGATTATAACGTTTTGTGTGAAACACTTTGTGAGAAATGCAAAAATGCGGAAATTATAAGATAAATTGGTGTAGTTCCGGGCTCCCTTGTGTAAAGGGAGCTGTCACCGTAAGGTGACTGAGGGATTGTTAAAAATAAAGAAAGGATTTTCAATATGAAAGTCAAAGATTTAGCAGAAAAATATTCAATGAAAATTCTCAATGCTGCGGACATTGAAACGAGAGAGGCTCACGGATGTTACTGCGGTGACCTTTTAAGCTGGGTTATGTCCAGGGCAAATGCAGATGACGTGTGGCTCACCGTTATGGGTAACGTAAACTCAATCGGTGTTGCTGTTCTTGCTGATGTTGCCTGTATTATTCTGACAGAGAATGCCGCTTTCGATGCAGATGCAATGAGACGTGCAAGTGAAAACAACGTAATCGTCCTGCAGACAGAAATGAATACTTATGAAACCGCAGTTAAAGTTTATGAAGAATTAAAGTAAGGGGTGAGGGGAATGGAACTGAATTATGATTTCCATTTGCATTCCTGTCTTTCACCCTGCGGAGACAACGATATGACGCCCTATAATCTTGTCAATATGGCAAA
>JAZRQI010000158.1:0-3289 GCA_045649705.1 Acutalibacteraceae bacterium | reverse complement strand
TACTTTCACAATGGTAACAGGCGGATTGGGTACACTTCTTCTGATGGCAATTCCTGAATTTGTTTTGGGGAAATTAACTTTTGGGATGTCAATTTTGTCTTCAAAAGTTATAATAGGAATAATTGAAAAACTCTCACAGTTCAAGGAGTTTTTCCGTAATGTAAGCACTTTTGAAAACGAGTTGATGTTGGCGCTGTTTTTGATTTTGTTCTTCTTCGTAATTATTTCTGCTTTGTCAACCAAAAGAAAAGTTACAGTTTTTGCAGTTTTTTTGATACCTGTTATTCTCGTGTCTTATCTTGTTCCCAAAATGGTTAAAAGTCAGACAGTTGAACTTTCAGTTATTGACGTAGGATATGGAATGTGTGTCACTCTCACACACAATGACGAAGCAATTATGTTCGGTTGCGGTGGCGGATACGGTGCAGAAGATAAGATTACACAACATTTGCAGTACAGAGGTGTTGACGAAATATCGGCACTTTATCTGCCTGTGAATAAAGGCACAACTCTGATGAAAAACGCAAAGGATATAAAGAAAGATTTTCACATAGAATCTGTTATAACTTCATCACAATATGAGTTTGAAGGCTTAAGTGAAAATACAGTTTCTGCGGACTATGTTGATGCTGAATATTTTGACGGAAAGGTAAGTGTTGATTTCTTTACACATAAAAACTCATCATTTGCATTGGTAAGTGCAGGAGATAAAAGAATTTTAATCAATTTTTACGGAAGTTTAAAGGAAGAAAATCTCCCGCAATCTTGTATTAACCCTGACATTTATGTTACAATGTATGCGAACACATATAAAACGGATTTTTCCTTTACCGAGGACTATGTTGTTTCACATTCTTATATTGCATCATATCCTGTAACTGCAAAGAATGTCCACACAACCTTTAACGATTCTACATATACAAAACTGATTCTGATATAGGAGAAGAAAAATGCCTGAAATTTTTGAAAATGACATAAAACTTCATATTAAAAACGGTGAGTTTTCAAACCTGTATTTTATTTACGGTAACGAACCTTACCTGAAAGAATTTTATGCAGGGAAAATCATTGAGAAGTCAGTAAAAAAAGATTTCTCAATGTTCAATCTTCATATTTTTGACGGTGATAATCTGTCACTTGATGATGTGTCTTCATGTTGTGAATCACTTCCTATGATGGATGAACACGCTTGTATTGTAGTAAAGGACTATAAGTTCGACAAAGCAAGTGACGCTGACAAGAAAAAGATTGAAGAAATCATCTGCGATATACCGGAAACTAACATTGTGCTGTTCTGGATGCAGAACATTGAAGTTGACGTGAAGAAAAATGAAAAGTGGAGAAAGACTGTCACTATGATGGATAAGTACGGCAGTGTACTTGTTCTTGACAAAAAGACACGCTCACAGCTTGTAAAACTTCTCGTTTCAGGTGCTAACAAAAGAGAATGCACTTTGTCTTCTCAGAATGCAGAATATCTTATAAATCTTGTAGGAGATGATATGAACAATCTCCTTAATGAACTTGAAAAACTCTGTTTTTATGCAGATAAAAGTGAAATCAAAAAAGAACATATTGAATCTCTGGCAGTTCGTTCAGTTTCAGCCCGAGTCTTTGACCTTGCAACTGACATAGTTCAGGGCAGAAATGAAAAGGCTTTCGAAGTGCTGAAAACTCTCATTGCACAGAAAGAAGAACCCGTTAACATCAACAGTCAGCTTATAAATGCTTACGTTGACATATACAGGGCAAAGGTCTTTACGGAAGCAGGGGAAAGGGCAGATGGCGCTGCAAAGTATTATAACTATCAGAACAGAGCATTCAGATTGACAAATGCCGCTAGAGATGCTTCAAAAATTGACATTTCGGCAATAAGAATCTGTCTTGATATCTTAGCATCTGCCGACACAAAACTCAAAAGCTCTGCAGTAAACAAAACTCTTATTCTGGAAGAAACGATAGTGAAACTTATTCTTGCCGCCAATGGTGAAAGGGTAACTGTATAATGATAAAAATAAAAGAAGCGGTTATTGTTGAGGGGAAATACGACAAAATAAAACTTTCTTCAATAATCGATGCTCCCATAATAACAACAGACGGTTTCCGCATTTTTAAAGACAAAGAAAAACAGAAGTTTATCAGAAATCTTGCTGAAAAAAGAGGGATTCTTATTCTCACTGACAGTGATTCAGCAGGACTGATGATACGCTCATTTCTCGGCGGAACAATAAAAAAAGAATATATCAGACACGCGTATATTCCTGAACTTTTCGGCAAAGAAAAAAGGAAAACCGAAGCTTCCGCAGAAGGACTTCTTGGCGTTGAGGGTGTGTCTGTAGAAGTGATTACAAAAGTACTTGAAAAAGCGGGTATATTTTCAGATGAACTTACAGAAAAACCATCTGACCCAATCACAAAAATAGACCTATATGATGACGGATTTTTCGGAAAAGACAATTGTGCTGAAAAAAGAAAAATATTGCTTGAAAAAGCCTCCTTGCCATCAAAACTTTCTACTAATGCACTTGTGGAAATGCTTAATGTGTTTATGACAAGGGAAGAATATAAAAATCTTGTAAAGGAGATTGACGAATCACTATGAGAATCGGTCACGGATATGATGTACACAGATTAACGGAAAACAGAAAACTTATTCTCGGCGGAGTTGACATTGAGTTTGAGAAAGGTTTGCTCGGTCATTCGGATGCAGACGTGCTTCTTCACGCAATCAGCGATGCACTTCTCGGTGCTGCTGCAATGGGTGACATAGGAAAACTTTTTCCTGATAATGATGACCGTTTTCTTGGTGCAGACAGCAGAAAACTTCTTGAAGTTGTAGTCCAAAAAATTGCAGAAAAAGGATATAGAATCGTAAACATTGATTCTACAGTTATCGCTCAGCGTCCCAAACTTTCTCCTTATATTGATATGATGAGAGCAAATATCGCTGAAAGTTGTTCAATCAGTGTTGATGATGTGAGTGTCAAAGCTACTACTGAAGAAAAAATGGGATTCACAGGTGAGGGAATGGGTATTTCCGCTCACGCAGTAGTGCTTATCGAAAAATAGGACAAAACCTGCCTCTTTTCATATTATGTAATATGGAAATGAGGTGATAAAATGAGCAAATCATATATTAAAGTGAATTCGGTGACACATGCTATTAAAGCCAAAAATCTGCTGAATTCACAAGGTATTTATGCACAGGTAATAAGAAATGACAAGCCTGACAGGAAAGAAAGTTGCGGTTATGCAGTTCTTGTTGATGGAGATTTGTCACGTGCTGAGT